>JAPPKQ010000289.1 GCA_028819945.1 bacterium
GACCCACAACGAGCGCGAGCGCGAGCAGTCTGCGGCTCAGAGGGCGCGTGCGGTGATCTCTGTTCATGTGCGGATTCCTCCGTCGTCGAGCTTCCCCAGTGCGTTCGGACGGCTGCTAACGTCGCCGCCCGAACGTGATCGGCGAGTTTATCCCGTTGCGCGGTACGGTCCCGGTAGTGGCCTGACAGGCGGTCCACGGCGCTGCGGGGGCTGGACGGAACCGGAGGTGAGTGTGATGACACATCAGCGCTGCCCCATCCCGCTGGAGAGCCTGGACGCCTCGGCGCAGGACTTCAGCGCCGCCGTGGGCCTCCCGCCTGCGGTGTACGCCGACCCCGACTTCTTCGCGTTCGAGAGGGAGGCCGTGTTCGGCCACGAGTGGATCTGCGTGGGTCGTGGCGATCAGATCCCCGAGGTGGGGGACTTCTACACGATCACGGTGGCGGGGGAGCCGCTGATCGTCGCACGTGGAACCGACGGCCAGATCAATGTCATGTCCTCGGTCTGCCAGCACCGCGGCATGTGCGTGACGGCACCCGCACAGCGACCGCCGTCGGAGTGGTTCGAGTTGCCGCCGGAAACCTCGGGGAACTGCCGGACCTTCCGATGCCCCTACCACTGGTGGACCTACGACCTGGACGGCAGGCTCGTCGGCGCGCCCGAGATGGGCGAGACGACGGGATTCGCCCGCTCGGACATCGCGTTGCCCCGTCTGCGGACGGAACTCTGGAAGGGGTTCGCCTTCGTCAACTTCGACGAGGAGGCGCCGCCGCTGGCTCCCCGGCTGGGCAAACTCGACGAGGTTCTGGCGAATTACCACATCGAGGACATGGTGACCGTCGAACCCGAGACCGTCCCCGGTCTCCCGTTCAACTGGAAGATCATGGTCGAGAACTTCATGGAGGGGTACCACCCGGACCGGCTCCACAAGGGGATCCACGACTTCGCCCCCTCGCGGAACGCCTGGTACGCGCCATTCGAGGAGGGCGATTCGGCGATGTACGGGTTCATGGGAGCAACGATCCCCGACGGTGGATTCAACCCGACTCAGAAGGCGATCTTCCCGATCATCCCGACGCTCACGGAGGAAGAGCGGTGGCGGATGACGTTCGCCTACGTGCCTCCGAGCCTGCTGATGGGGTTCCAACCCGACTCGGCGTTCTGGTTCACGGTTCAACCCGTGAGCGAGTCGTCGCACACTCTCACAATGGCCTATATTTTCCCACCGTCGACGCTGGAGGTCCCGTTGTTCGGAGAATTGCTCAGCGCAGCCATCCACGGGGTGGAGTTGTTCAACAATCAGGACCTGCCGACCAATACGGCGGTGCAGAGGGGCATGGGTTCCCGCTTCGCTCCCCGTGGCCGGTACTCGTGGCAGGAGTCCGTTCTGGCCCAGTTCAACACCTGGCTCGTGGGGCGTTACCGCGCTGAGGACCAGCGGGCCGCAGCAGCACTCACGGCGGTGCCGGCATGAAGCCCCCCAGGTTCGACTACGTCGCCGCCGGTACCGTCGCCGAGGCCGTCGCGGCCCTCGCCGACGCCGAGGATGCCCGGGTGCTGGCCGGCGGGCAGAGCCTGGTACCGCTGATGAACCTGCGCCTGGCGCGTCCGAGCCTGCTCGTCGACGTGAACGGCGTGGCGGCCCTGTCGGGATTCGAGGTCCGCAACGGCACGTTGCGATTCGGCGCCATGTGCCGCCATCGCTTCCTGGAGACCGACCCGGACGTGCGCGAGCGGGCACCGATCGTGGCCGAGACGGCCGGACTGATCGGCCATGTCCACATCCGCAACCGGGGCACGCTCGGCGGCAGCATCGCCCACGCCGATCCCGTGGCGGAGCTGCCGGCACTGCTCGTGGCGCTGGGCGGGCAGGTGGTCGCCAGCAGCACCGCCGGCGAGCGGACCATTCCCGCCGCCGAACTCTTCGAGGGGCCCTTCACGACCAGCCTCGAGCCGTCGGAGTTGCTGAGTGCCGTGGAGATCCCCGCGCACAGACAGGGCGACGGCGGGGCCTTCTCGGAGTTCGTCCTCCGCCACGGCGACTTCGCCACCGCGGGTGTGGCCGTCATCCTGCACCGTGACGGCTCCGGGACGTGTGACGCGCTGCGGGTCGCCGGCTGCGGTCTCGGCCCCACACCGGTGGATCTGAGCGCGGCGGGCGAGTTCCTGCTGGGAGAGTCGGCGCTCGGCAGCGGCGCGGCCGAAGAGCTGGGTAGCCGCGTCGCCGCAGCGGCGGAACCGACCGGCGACGTGCACGGTTCGGCGAAGTATCGACGCGAGCTCGCCGCCGTGCTGGCCGCGGACGCCGTGCGCAGAGCCTGGGCCCGGGCCGGGTCATCGGACTGGTCCGGCCGCGGCTGAGCGGGCGTGTCCCGATCGTGAGGAGGAGGAGGAGCGGAATGAGGAGTGCAACGGTATGACGGGTGTCCGGTTCTCGCTCAACGGTGAGGCCGCAGAAGTGGACGTGGAGCCGCGCGAGTTGCTGCTGGACACGCTGCGGGACCGCCTCGCCATGACGGGCACGCACGCAGCCTGCGAGCAGGGCGCCTGCGGTGCCTGCACCGTCCTCATCGACGGCAACGGTGTGCGGTCCTGCCTCATGTTCACCGTTCAGGTGGGCGGCTCGGAGGTGCGCACCATCGAAGGTGTCGGCTCGCCGGGATCGTTGCATCCGATCCAGCAGGCGCTCTCGGAGCACCACGGCCTGCAATGCGGCTTCTGCACGCCGGGCATCGTGTTGACGGCGCTGGAGTTGTTCGAGACGGACCCGCACCCGAGCCGGCAACAGATCGTGGAGTGGATGTCGGGCAACCTCTGTCGCTGCACCGGCTACATCAACATCATCAGTGCCCTGGAAGCTCTCGCCGGTACCGCGGAGGCACGCTCATGACCGCCGTCGCACCCCCGCAGGCGCCGCCGGAGCCGACCACCGGTGTCCGGCGGCGCGAGGACACCCGGTTCCTCTGCGGTCAGGGCGAGTATCTGGGGGACGTCCAGCGGCCCGACCTGAAGCACATCGCCATCCTGCGGAGCCCGCTGGCCCACGCCCGGATCCGCGACGTGGACGTCTCGGGCGCCCTGACGCTGCCCGGCGTCATCGGGGCGTTCACGGGAGCCGAACTGGCCGCCGACACCGGCACGTTCAGCCACCACCTGGAGGCGATCCCGACCCTGCGCCAGCTCACCTGGTCGGTGCTCGCCACCGACAAGGTGCGCTTCGTGGGCGAGCCGGTCGCCGCCGTGGTCGCCGACAGCCGCTACATCGCCGAGGACGCCCTCGAACTCATCGAGGTCGACTACGAGGAGCTGCCGGCGGTCAACGACGCGGAGGCGGCGCTGCAGGCCGACGCGCCGCAGCTCTACGAGGATTGGGGCGACAACGTCTTCCTGTACATCCCGGGTGCGCACGGCGACACCGAGGCGGCGTTCGAGGCCGCCGACGGTGTGCTCACCGAGCGGTTCACGCACCACCGCATCATCGGCCTCCCGATGGAGGGCCATGGTGCGATGGGCGAGTTCGACCCCGCCACGGGGCGCCTGGAGATGTACGTCTCGACACAGATCCCCCACCAGCTGCGCACCGTCGTCTCGGAGATCACCGGGCTGAGCGAGACCAAGATCAGGATCGTCGCCCCCGACATGGGGGGCGGCTTCGGGAACAAGATCCACATGTTTCGCGAGGAAGTGCTCGTGGCGGTACTGGCCATGCGGGTCCGCCATCCGGTCGTCTGGCGGCAGGACCGAACCGAGAGCCTCACCGCCAGCGTGCACTCGCGCCAGCAGACCCACAAGGTGGAGGTCGCCTATCGCAACGACGGGCGGGTTCTCGGGCTGCGCGCCGACATCATCGCCGACGTCGGATCGCCGGAGCTCTACATCCTCGGATCCGGGCCGGCCATCGTCACCACCGCCATCATCCCCAACTGCTACGACCTGCAGGACTACGCATTCGAACTGCGGTGCGTGGCGACCAACAAGGCGCACATGGGCGGCTACCGCGGCTACGGCCAGGGGCAGGCCGTCTTCCTGATCGAGCGGGTCCTGGACCTGCTGGGGGAGAAGCTGGGCATCGATCCCGTGACGATGCGCCGGGTGAACATGATCCCCGACGGGCAGCGTCCCTACATCACGGCCACCGGCGCCGTGCTGGACTGCGGCAGCTTCCATGATCAACTGACGGACCTGCTCGAGGCGGCCGACTACGACGGAGCGTGCCGGGAGCGCGACGAGGCGAGAGAGGAGGACCGTCTCGTCGGAGTGGGCCTGGCACAGATGGTGGAGGCAACGGCGCCCAACATCCATGCTCTGGCAGGACAGTTCGGCGGCTACGAGATGGCGATGCTGGCCGTGCAGCCCGATGGCAAGGTGACCGTCGTCGTCGGCACCAAGTCCCAGGGCCAGAGCCACGAGACCGTCTTCGCCAAGGTCGCCGCGGACGAGTTGGGCATCAGCCCCGACGACGTCACCGTCAGCGACGGCGACACGGGGGTCCTGCCCTACGGCACCGGAACCTGGGGCAGCCGTTCGGCGGTGATGGGGGGCGGCGCGATCATCAAGGCCGCCCGCCAGGTGCGTGAGAAGATGGTGGCGATCGCGGCGGGATTGCTGGACGCCCCCGCCGATCAGATCACCGTCTCCGACGGCTTCTTCCGCCTGGGGGAGGCGGCGATCCCGTTCGCCCAGATCGCCGCGGCGGCGTACCTCCACACCTTCCTGCTGCCGCCGGGGATGGATCCGGGATTGTCGGTCATCGTGGGTTACGACTCGTTCAGCACGAGCCCGTTCCCTGACGAGCGCGGCAAGCTGAACGTGTCTCCCACCTATGCGACCGCCGCAGCGGCCGCGGTCGTGGAGGTGGATCGCGCCACCGGGGTGGTGAGCGTGAAGGACCTGACCATCTTGCACGATTGCGGGACCGTGATGGACCGCGTGGTACTGGACGGGCAGATCCACGGTGCGGTCATGCAGGCCGTGGGGCAGACGTTCCTCGAGGAACTGCACTACGACGAGAACGGCCAGCCGCTCACGACGACGCTGCTGGACTACACGATCCCGACGTTCGGGGACGTCGTGGAGCCGAAGATCGTCCACCGGGAGACGCCGTCGGACCTGATCGGCGGCTACCGCGGTGCCGGTGAGGGTGCGATCATCGTGACGCCGGTGGCGCTCGCCGCGGCGGTACACGACGCGCTGAAGCCGCTGGGCGTACCCATCACCCAGGCCAACCTGAGCCCGCCGCGCCTGCGCGACCTGCTGCGAGGCCATTCGGCTGCATGAGGGGGGTCCTCCCCGCCAACCCGGGGCCGACTCGGCGACGCTGAACCGCACTTCTAGGCTGGGACGATGGAATCGAGGCCCTCCGCCGGCGTCCCGACACCGGCGGAGGTGCGTGTTCTGGACGAGGCCGTCGGGCGTCGCCACGACCCGGTGGACAGCCGGGTGATCCGGCGAGGACCGGATCGTCGGCACCTGTTGCTGCCGTCGCTGCACGCCCTGCAGGACGGGATCGGCTGGATCAGCCAGGAGGCGCTGGCTGCGCTCTGCGAGCGACTCGAGGTGCCCCGTGCCGAGGCATTCGGAGTCGCCACCTTCTACGCCCTGCTGCGCACCGAGGCGGGCGCCCGGACCGTCGTCCACGTCTGCGACGACATCGCCTGCCGCGTTCACCCCGAGTATCGCGATCCCGCCGACTACACCGACCACCACGATGGCGAGCCGGTCGACGTGCACCCCAGCCCGTGCCTCGGCCAGTGTGACCGGGCTCCTGCCCTGTTCGTGCAGCGCGCGGGGGACGACGCGGCCCGCTGGACGACCACGGGATCGGTGGCCGACGCTCTCGCCGGCGAGGGTGCGGCAGAGGCGCCGCCGCGGGTGGTCGCCGCCGGAGAGGCCTGGCTGACGGGCCGCATCGGCGTCGTGGATCCGACCAGCCTGGAGGAGTACCGGGCGCACGGCGGCTACCAGGCGCTGCGGACCGCGCTGGCCATCGGTCCGGAGGCGGTGCTGCGCGAGATCGCCGACTCGGGACTCCGGGGCAGGGGAGGCGCCGCCTTCCCGACCGGCGTGAAGTGGCGGGCCGTCGCCGCCTCGGCGCAGCGGGAACGCTACGTGGTGTGCAACGCGGATGAGTCCGAACCGGGCACCTTCAAGGATCGGGTGCTGCTGGAGGGAGACCCCTTCGCCCTGGTCGAATCCATGACGATCGCCGGGGTGACCGTCGGAGCGGCGCGGGGCTACGTCTACATCAGAGGCGAGTACCCCACCGCCGAGGAGCGGATCGTCGCCGCGATCAACCAGGCGCGCCACCACGGCCTGCTGGGGCCCGACGTGGCCGGCAGCGGTCTGAGCTTCGACCTCGAGGTCCGCCGCGGAGCCGGCGCCTACATCTGCGGCGAGGAGACGGCGCTGTTCAACTCGCTGGAGGGATACCGGGGCGAGCCCCGGTCGAAGCCGCCGTTCCCCACCGAGGTGGGCCTGTTCGGCCGGCCCACCGTGGTCAACAACGTCGAGACGCTCCACAATGTGCCGGTGATCCTCGGCTCCGGAGCGGCAGGGTTCCGCGCCGTGGGCACCGCCGAGAGTCCCGGCACGAAACTGTTCTCGGTGGCCGGCGACGTGAGCGGTCCGGGTGTCTACGAGGTGCCGTTCGGCACGCCTCTCGGCGAGCTGCTGGCACTCGCCGGCGCCCCGGCATCCCCCGGGGCCGTGCTGCTGGGCGGGGCCGCGGGAGTCTTCGTACCGCCCGGGGCGAGCGACGTGCCCTTGACCTTCGAGGATGCTCGCGCGGCCGACCTCACGCTGGGTTCGGGTTCGGTCACCGTCTTCGACGGCGCCGCGGACATCGGCGACATCGTGGAGCGGATCACCGCCTTCTTCCGCGACGAGTCCTGCGGGCAGTGCGTGCCGTGCCGGGTGGGCACGGTCCGCCAGAACGAGGCGGTCGTGCGCCTGCGCTC
>JAPPKQ010000027.1 GCA_028819945.1 bacterium
GCGGTGGACAGCGCGCCCCGTTCCGCCAGCACGGCGACCGCCCGGTCGGCCTGCTCGGCGAGGCGGCCGGAGAGCATCTCGCCCCGCCGGTCGGTCTTCAGAGTCCAGATCGGTCCAACGGAGGTGGGGCTGGCGGCAGCACCCCACGGGCCGGGCCCCAACTCGTCGGCGCCGATCGCCCGGATGCGCCCGGCGTCGACGCCGTCCCACACCGCCGGATCCTTGATCTTGCAGGGATCGATCAGCCGTTCGGCGCACGACAGCACGCCGGGTAGATCCAGTTCGACGTCCAGCCACTCGTCGTTGTGTTCGAGGAGCAGCGACAACCGTTCGCCGCTGAGCGCCAGCCGGCGAACCCCGCAGGCGAACGGCAGGTCCAGCAACTCGGCGAGCTGCGGGGGCACCTGTCCGGTCTCGGCGTCCACGGAGTTCCGCCCCGCCAGGATCAGGTCGAAGGGCCCGAGGTAGTCGACGGCGGCGGCCAGCGCCCGGGCGGTGGCGAGGGTGTCGGCGCCGGCGAATGCCGGGTCGGTCACGTGGAAGCCGGCGTCGGCACCGTAGGCGATGGCCTCCCGGCAAACGGTGTCCGCCGAGGGGGGCCCCATGGTCAGCACGCTGAGACTGCCGCCGCTGGCGCGGGCGATCCGGAGGCCTTGGGCGACGCCGCGCCGGCAGTAGTCGTTCATATGCAGTTCCAGGCCGTCGCGCACGAGCCGGCGGTCGGGACCGAGCTGCATGTTCTCGAACACGGGGATCTGCTTGGCCAGCGCTAGGACGCGCAGCGGGCGGGAAGGTCGCAGGTCGGGGGTGTTCACGGCCCCGGCAGCGGGTCGAGGCCGTCGCGCGCGGCGTGCAGGTGGGCGGTCTCGTTCAGCGACGTCACATGCATGCCGCCCAGCACATTGCGCCGCAGTCGGCACAGGCCCGTGTACTCCAAGCTGAAGAAGAACACGTTGTCGACGCCCAGCAGGTGGCTCACGAGGGCGTTGATCGTCCCGCTGTGGGCGACGACCGCGACGGTCTGGTCGGTGTGATCGGCCTCCCAGGCGGCGAAGGCTTCGGCCACGTCGTCGCGGAACAACTCCGGATCGGCGTATCCGGCCTCCTGCCAGCGCCCGTCGCGCAGGTGGCGCCAGATCTCGTGGCGTTCCCGCCGCATCTGCTCGTAGGGGATGTAGGTGGTGCTGCCGCTGTCGATCTCCGAGAAGCCCTCCACCGTCTCGATCTCGAGGCCCCGCTGGGTGGCTAGGGGCTCCGCCGTCTCGACCGCCCGCCGCTTGGGGCTCGCGGCGACGTGGTCGATCTCTTCGTCGGCCAGCCACGCCGCCAGGCGCCGTGCCTGCTCGTGGCCCACTCCGGTGAGGCCCGGATCGGCGGGTCCCGCCGCGTTCTCGACCCGCTCGGGCAGGGCGTGACGGATCAGAAGCAGCTTCACGTGACCGTACGGTACCGGCCGGCCCGCAACGAAACGTCCGGGCAGCGGCGATGCGGAGCAGGCGGCGGGAGACGCGTGTGGCAACATCGCGCCATGGCGATCGACCACACCGGTGTCATGTTCACCTCCGAGGACACCGTCGAGATTCTCTCGTGCATGGAGGGCCTGGCTGTCCGGGGCGACGGCCGGGGTTGGCTCAACCTGGGGCCCTGGGTGGAGGACGAGGACCGGCCGCCCACCTCCCCGCTGGCGCGGATGTTCTCGGCGCGCGGTCCGGAGATCCCCCAGGCCACCTGGGTTCCCCAGCACCGGCGCGGTCGCAGCGCCGTGCGGGCCACCATAGGCATCTCGCACCCCACCGGACGCTTCGCGGTGCGCCGGCTGGCCGAGAGCGGGGTGCACGTGCCACAGGCATGGTCGGTGCGCCAGGACCACGTCCGGCGGGGGCTCGTGTTCGAACTGCCCGACGGCGTCGGCGCCGCCGAGGTGCTGCGGTTCCTGATGGCCGCCACCGAGGTCCTCAGCGGGGTCGAGACCGAGGGTCGCTGGGTTGCCGACATCGCGGTCCAGCGTGGCTCCCGGCGGGGCTGACCGCGCCGCGTGCCGCCTGCTGGCGCCGCGGCCTCCGGATGCGTCAGGACCGTCGCCGCTTCCCGGCTATGGTCGGCGCATGCGTGGCAATGCGAACCGAGGAGCGGCCCGTCAAGCAGCCGCCGGAGCAGAATTCGGCAACGGAGTTCCCGCAGCGGGCGCCGAGGCGGTCTGGGTGTGGGACACCGACAGTCCCGTCGGTCGCCTGGGTCTGGCCCTCACCGAGGCGGGACTGCGGCGGCTCACGTTCCTGCCCCCCGGCGTCGCCGGTCGCGCCGACGGGGACGTCGAGGAGTTGGCCGCCACCATGGCCGTCACGGTGTCACCCCGGGTGACGGTGGCCGCCGCGCCACTGGACGGCGTGTGCCGGCAGATCGACGACTACTTCGCCGGCAGGCTGCGGGACTTCAACGTGGAGGTGGACTGGCGCGGCAGCACCGGCTTCTACCGCCGGGCGCTGGAGGTGACAGCCGCCATTCCCTACGGGCGGACTCGCAGCTACGCAGGCGTGGCGGCGAGCGCCGGCAGCCCCAGAGCCGCCCGGGCGGTCGGCACGGCCATGGCGACCAACCCTGTTGCGCTGGTTGTTCCCTGCCACCGGGTCGTCCGAGCCGACGGCCGTCGCGGACCCTACGGGGGCGGCACCGCTGCCAAGGATCTGCTGCTGGATCTGGAGGCGTCAGTCAGCGGCAATTGAGACGGGAAGTTCGCGACCGGCTGCCCGAGGCCCTCGCCTGGGCCATGACCGGGTCGGTCAGAGGGCGATCTCCTCGATCTCGGAGGTCTCCCAGAACTCGTGGTTCTCGATCCAGTCCGAGTTTGCGGATCGCAGCAACAACTCGGGGTCGTGGCGCGGGTCGGCGTCCTCGCTGACCCCGCCGAGCAGCGATCGCCAAGCGCCTGACCACCAGGCCAGGAGCGCGATCAGCAAGCACGAGCCCAAAAATGCGGCGAGCGGAACCAGTAATTCCACAGGACGCGCACCTTAACCACCCTCGATGGCATTGTCCAACTCGAAGGCTCAGCCAGGTCGCCTCCACATGGCGGCCAGACGGCAAGTGCGGCGGTGGCCGAACCCCAGCGGCAGACCGGCGGTCCGCGAGGCGGCGCGGTAGGGTCGCCGCCTGCCGGAGGAGGTGTGATGACGGATCCGCTGGGGTTCTGGAGCATTGCGGAGCAGGATCCGGGGCGCGTGGCCGTCGTGGAGGCGCGGGGGCGGCAGGCCACCTTCGGCGAGCTGGCGGAGCTGACCAACCGGTACGTGCACGGTTTCCGTGCACTCGGACTCGGCGCCGGTGACTGCGTCGTCACCGTCCTCCCCAACAGCCTGGAGCAGATCGCCGCCACGCTCGCCGCCTACCAGGGAGGGATGTACGCCACCGCCGTCAACTGGCATCTCGCCGCGCCCGAGATCGCCTACATCGTCGACGACAGCGACGCCGAGGTTCTCATCGTCCACGAGCGCTTCGCCGCCGAGGCGGCCGGCGTCGTGGAACGGTCCGCCGTGCCGCATCGCTTCTCGGTCGGCACCGTCGGAGGTTTCCGCCCTCTGGGGGAGTTGACGGCCGGTCAACCGTCGGGCCGTCCCGAGGGTCTGTCCACCGGGGGCACGATGACCTACACCTCGGGCACGACCGGGAGGCCCAAGGGCGTGCGCCGTCCCCTCCGGGACCGGCATCCCGACGAGTCGGCCCCGCTCTCGGCGCTGCTGCTGGCGCTGTTCGGGGTGAAACCGCACGAGGACAACGTGCACCTCTGCGTGACCCCGATGTACCACGCCGCCGGCGGGCTGTGGGTCACCATGTCGCTGCACTTCGGCCACACCGTCGTGCTCATGGACCGCTGGGGCGCCGCCGAGACGCTCGAGCTCATCGAGCGCCACCGGGTGACGCATACCCACATGGTGCCGACCATGTTCCACCGGCTGCTGCAGCTGCCTGCGGACGTACGGCAGCGCCATGACCTCTCCTCGCTGCGGCACGTGATCCACGCGGCGGCGCCCTGCCCGACCGAGACCAAGCAGAAGATGTTGGATTGGCTGGGCGACTGCGTCTGGGAGTACTACGGGGCGACCGAGGGCGGCGGCACGCTGGCAAGCCCCGAGGACTGGCGGCGCTTCCCGGGCACGGTGGGCAGGGCGTGGCCCGAGACCGAGGTGATCGTCGTGGGCTCCGAGGGGCAGGAGTTGCCGCCGGGCCAGAGCGGCACCGTCTACATGAAGATGCCCGAGAGCCTCCGCTTCCGGTACCACAAGGACGAGCGGAAGACGGCGGAGGCCCACCTGGGCCAGTTCTTCACCGTCGGCGACGTGGGCTACTTCAACGAGGAGGGCTACCTGTTCCTCAACGACCGGGCCCGCGACGTCATCATCGTGGGCGGGGTGAACATCTACCCCGCTGAGATCGAGGGCGCGATGCAGCAATGCCCGCTGGTGGGCGATGTGGCCGTGTTCGGCGTCCCCGACGAGGATCTGGGTGAGAGCATCAAGGCTGTGGTGGAGCCGGCTCCGGGGGTTGAGGCGGGCGAGGCGGCCCGCCGGGACATCCTCGATTTTCTCGGCGGCCGGTTGGCGAAGCAGCGCAGGCCGCACTCGCTGGACTTCATCGCAGAACTGCCCCGCGACCCCAGCGGCAAGCTCTACAAGCGGCGCCTGCGGGACCCGTACTGGGAAGGGCGCACCCGGCGCATCTGACCGCCCGCCGCCGGTGCGGCGGCGCAGGGAGGCTCAGCCGGCGAGGCCCAGGCTCTGCAGCGTCTCCCGGGAGGGTGCGTAGTAGTAGGCGCCGGAGACGGTCTCCGAGAAGGTCACGAGCCGGTCGTGGCGACCGTCGCCGGTGGCGCCGAACATGGACTCCAGCATCAGGTCGATCTTGGCGAGGTCGTCGGTGAAGGCCAGGAAGTACAGACCCGCCTCGGTCGAGGTTCCGTAGGGGACCGAGCGACGGTAGATCTCGATCTCGTCCCCGCCGTCGTCGGTGTGGACGACCCGGCCGAGGTGGGAGTTTGCCGGCAGGTCCTCCAACTCCACGCTGTCGGGCCTCGTGCAGCCGATGACCCGTTCCTGCTCGGCCGTCTCCAGGGCGGCGAAGCCGTCCAGGTCGTGGATCCAGCGCTGCGCCAGCACGAAGCTCCCCCCGGCGCCGGGCCCGCCGGCGATCACCGCCAGCTCGCGGGCCTCCTCCGCCGGCGGGTTCTCGGTGCCGTCGATGAACCCGGTGAGGTCACGGCTGTCGCGGTAGACCCACGACGGCGTCTCCCGTGCCAGCGTTCCGATCTCCTCGAAGGCTCGCCGTGCCGCCAGCGCCACCTCGAAATTGAGGTCGTGGCGGTCGCTGTGGATCCAGAGGAACACGTCCTCCTGGGTGGCGACGGCCACCCGCCCGCTGCTGCCACCGATCTCGGTGAAGGGCTTGAGCCCGGGCGGGGTCGCCATGCCCAGGCGGGCGGTCATGGCGGCGCCGAAGCCCACGACGAGGTTCGCCGTCGCCGTGGCGGCGAGCTGCTGGGCGCTCCGGACGGCCGCGATGACCTGGACGGCGGCGGCGTCCGGATCCGTGGCGAAGTGCTGGAACCAGTGCGCACCGGTGCCCTCGACGAATATGGCCTCCTGCGGTGTTCCCGGGATCGCCGGCGGCGTCGCGGCCATGACTTTCCGTGCTGCTCAGGCGCAGGTGTTCGGCGCCGCCTCACCGGCGAACCGATCCGCGATCCAACCCAGGAGGTCGTCCCGCTGGGCGGCGATGACGCTGCCGTGGTCGTGGCCCTCGTAGAGGATGCGGTCGGTCGGGCCCTGGCCGTCCAACACGCAGAGTTGGCCCAGCAGGATCTGGCTGCTCAGGGCGGGGATCTGCTCGTCGTCGCTGCCGTGGAGGATGAGCAGCGGCACCGGCACGGGCGCCTGGTTCGTGTCGTTCTCGACGATCACCCGATCCCACGGTGACACGCCGAGGGGACTCGCCACCTTCAGCATCTGCTCGGCGCTCAGCGGGTTGAAGACGTCGAACACGTCCTGCTTGCAGCCCGTCTCCAGCACGTCCATCAGAGCGATGGCCTCTTCGGTGTAGACCTGATCGAGCTCGACCTCGTCGTAGGCCTCAGCGAATGCGGCCGAGGCCATGGCGAGATATCCCTGGAACGGCCCGCCCAGCAGGACGCTGTAGAGCAGCGCGAACTGCGAGGGCGGCGCCCCGGACGCCACGCCGAGGAGCTGCAACTCGGGCGCGTACTCCTGCCAGTGCTGGCCGGTGTGTATGGCGGCGTGGCCGCCCTGGCTGTGGCCCCAGACCACGAAGTCGTCGCTGACCGAGACGCGCGGCATCCCGTCGGCGCCCAGCATGCTCCCGAGGTTGTGGGCGGCGCGCACGCTGTCGAGCACGCCCCGGGCCTCGCTGCGGCCGACGATGTAGGGGTGCAGGCCGGGCGTGCCGAGGCCCTCGTAGTCGGTGGCCGCGACGGCGTAGCCCCCCAGGTACGAGCCGTTGGAGACGATCTCGCCCTCGGCGTCGTGCGACGGGGCGCAGACGTCGGCCGTGCCGGTGGTGCCGTGGGCGTACGCCACGAGCGGCCAGCCGCCGGGCGGCGGCTCGCCCGCGGGGGTGGCCACGAACCCCGAGACGGCGATGTCGTCGCCCCGCAGCGAGCGGGAGTGGTAGAGGACGCGGTAGCCGACGTAATCCTCGCCGAGGTCCAACTCCTCGATGTCGATGATCTCGCCCGGTTCGCCGGGTGGGAGCGGCTGGGGTACCTCGAGCGCTCCCGGCGCGTCGTAGCCGGCCTGCTCGGTCGAGGCGGGCTCCTCGGTCGGCTCCTCCGGTTCGGGTGCCTCGGGTTCGGGCTCCTCGGCGGGCGGCGGGGCGTACGGATCCGAGGTCGGTTCCGGTGGGGGCTCCGGCGGGGGCGGCTCCGCTGGTG
>JAPPKQ010000132.1:0-2074 GCA_028819945.1 bacterium
GGTCAGCCCCGCGCCGGCAACCCCACTCGTGCCTCGGGGGCGGCCCAGGTGGGCCAGCGCCGGCGGCTCTTGGCCGAGAGTTTGTGCATGAGGGCGACAGCGCCCGGGTCGGCGTCGCCGGGGCGCCCCTCGATGATCCCCTCCTGCAGCATCCGCACGATGATCTCCCGCCCGAGCGGGGTGCGCACCACCGTCAGGGTCCAGTCGCTCACGTCGCCGATGCCGCCGGTGGAGATGTCGGCGTGCTCGGCGGCGAAGTCGGGGCAGTGCAGGCAGCCCTCCCGGGTCCAGGCGTGACATTCCTTCAGGCTGATCTCGTGGTAGTCGCCGTTGTGCATCCACACCTGGAAGACGCCCTTGATGTTCATCTTCTTGATGTCTTCCTTGCGCAGCCCGTACTTGATCCGGAACAGCTCGTCGAACATCGAGTCGTCGAAGCTCTTGGAGCACAGGAGGCCGATGTTCAGCTTGATGGGCCGGCCCACCTTGCCCACCTTGCGGTGCCACATGACCGGCCCGATGGAGGTCTGGCAGCTCATGCCCACCAGCGCCAGCTCCTTCAGCCCCCGGTCCATCGCCTCGGGGAAGGCCATGGTGTTGGCCGAGTAGGTGTAGCGGCTGCCGGCGGCGGCCAGCACCTCGTCGCGGTTGGTGGCCACGCCGGGGATGGCCTTCCAGCCGGCCGCCTCGCCCTCCAGGTGCGACACCAGGGCGCCGTCGATGATGCCGTTCTCCAGGCACCAGACGAGGATGGCCGACACCAGCCCCCCGTCCTGGCCGACGTCGTAGACGAAGTCGTCGCTGGCCCGGGTCAGGATGATGTCCTTGTAGACGCCGGACATCTCGTCGTCGTTGCGCCGGCGCCCGAAGAGGTGCTCGTCGGCCTCGGGCTCCCAGGCCCGGAAGCGGGGGCAGGCCCGGGTGCAGGAGGTGCAGCCCTTCACGCCGTGGGTGCAGTCGTCGAGGCCCAGCTCCTCCTCCAGATGGAACGGGTAGTACTCGCCGGGCTCGTGGCGGTAGCCGATGACGTCGTGGGGGCAGGCGATGACGCAGCCGGCGCAGCCGGTGCACAGCCCGCTGGTGATGACCTCCTCGTACAGCTCCTTCCACTGGAAGGTCCAGCGGGGCTTGGGGGCGGCAGGCGCTGCCGGCGCGCTCATCGTGTCGCTCACGGTCCCGATGGTACCGCCCGGTCGGTCACAGGCCGGTGCGGCCCGCCTCGCGGATCCGTCGCCGAGTGTCATTCCGGCGGGGGGCCTGCGCCGGACTCGATCCGCGGCCGGAATCCACGGTTGGGTATGCCCAGGCCTTTGTGGCTACGCTAGTGGTCACATACCGAGGGAGGTCTGCGATGAGATCGGTCGGCATCCGCGAGTTCAGGGACCACGCCACCGCCTTGATGAAGCTGGGCGAGACGATCCGCATCGAACGCCACGGCAAGCCGATCGGCTTCTTCGTGCCTGTTCCGGCGCCGAAGAGAAGCCGCCAGGAGGTTCGCGAATCGCTCGACCGCGTCGGCGAGGCGGTCCAGAGGGTACTTGACCGGACAGGCTGGGACGAGGAGGACCTCGTCGAGGCGTTGGTACCTGGGAGCCGGACGAGCTGATGCTGCTGGTGGTCGACACCAGCGTGCTTGTGGCCGACCTATTGCGGATCAGAGGAAGGGAGCGGCTCAGTGACCACCGCTTGGACTTGTGCATCCCCGAACACATGGTGGGCGAGGTTCAGGTGGAGTTGCCTCGACGTATCGGTGCCGTCGCGGCGTCCGCCGGCTTCGATGCGGCTGAGCGGGACGATCTCTTGATGCTGTGTCTCGATGCGGTGGACAACAACCTGGCAGTCGTCGCCGCCGAGGTCTACTCGCCGTTCGAGGAGGAGGCGCGGGCGCGCTCGCAGCGCGATCCCGACGACTGGCCGGTCGTTGCCTGCGCTCTGGCCCTGAGCGCTGCGGTGTGGACGAACGACAACGATTTCCTGGGCACCGGCGTCCCCACTTGGACCACCCCGACGCTTCAGACCTGGCTGGATCGACACTGAGGACGGCGGAGGGCCTGCCCCGGACTCGATCCGGGGC
>JAPPKQ010000132.1:2084-6931 GCA_028819945.1 bacterium
GGGGCCGGTCGCGGACCGGTCACAGGCCGGTGCGGCCCGCCTCGCGGATCAGTCGCCGTCATTCCGGCGGAGAGCCTGCCCCGGACTCGATCCGGGGCCGGAATCCAGAGCCGGGCCGGTCACAGGCCGGTGCGGCCCGCCTCGCGGATCATCGGCAGCGGTTCGGAGTAGGGCGCGTCCTCGGCCTTCGACCCGGTGGTCACGCCGGCATCGGTGGTGAGGCAGTGGCCGTTGGTGTAGCCGGACTCGTCGCTGGCCAGCCACAGGGCGGCGTTGGCCACATCGGCGGCCCGCCCGGGCCGGCCCGCCAGCGGCGACCGCTCAGTCAACTCGGCGGTCACGCCGTCGATGTCGTCGGGGTCGCCGAGGTGCGCCATCGCCACCATCGGGGTGGCCATGGAGTGCGGGGCGATGCAGTTGACGCGGATGCCGAAGCGGCACAACTCGGCGCCGGCGTTCTTCGTGAGCCCCACCACGGCGTGCTTGGCGGCCGCGTAGGCGTGCGGGCCGAGGCCGCCGATGACCCCCGCCGTGGAGGCCATGCTGATGATCGAACCACAGCGGCGCGGCTTCATCACCCTGGCGGCGTGCTTCATGCCGTAGAAGACGCCGTGCAGCAGCACGTCGACTGTGAACCGCCACTCGTCGGCGGGGAGCTGGTCGATGGGGCCGCGGGCGCCCACGATGCCAGCGTTGTTGTACATCACGTCGAGCTGCCCGAAGCTGTCTGTGGCGAGGTCCACGAGGGCGGCCACCTGCTCCTCGCTGGTCACGTCGCATTCGATGAAGCGGGCCGCCTCACCGAGGTCGGCGGCGATCTCCCGCCCCCGGTCGGTCTGGATGTCGCCGAGCGCCACCCGGGCCCCCTCGGCCACGAAGAGCCGGGCCGCGGCCTCGCCGAAGCCGCTGGCGCTCCCGGTGATGGCCGCGACCTTGCCCGCGAGTCGTCCTGCCATGGTCGATCCTTCCGTCTATCGCCTTGCGTCCTCGGCGGGTCTTGCGCCCTCCGTGGGGTTCTGGAACCTGCGCGCACGGCTCCGGCGGTGGTTGTTGGGTTGCCTTGCGCCCTCGTCGGGGTTCTGGAACCTGCGCGCACGGCTCCGGCTTGAGTTGTTTGGTCGCCTTGCGCCCTCGGCAGGATTCGAACCTGCGCGCACGGCTCCGGAGGCCGCTGCTCTATCCCCTGAGCTACGAGGGCCGGACTAGCAGGCTAACGCCACGGTCGCCGTGCTGGCACCGACTCCCAGCGTCGCCGGCGACGTTCGGCAGGCCTGGCCGTGGCGCTCTCGTCGGTTGCGGCGAAGGCCGGAGTCCAGGCTTAGAATTCCGCCTCGCCTGGCTCAGAGTCAGTTCGTTGCTCGGCAGCGATGAGACCGGCCCCCGGTACGCTGAGCGGTGAGTCCGAGCGGCCGGCCAGCGGTTGGGGACGCGGCACCGGCCGGGTGTGATCGTCCGCCCCGGCACGCTTTCCGCAATCGTCACGGCCGACGGGAAATCGCCGGAACGCCTTGAGGCCCGTGAGGGGATTTGCACGATGATCCGCACGCATCTGATCGACGCTCTGCGCAGCGCGCTCGCCCGCTCGGGTGTGGGGCCGCTGCCGGCCACGATCGAGATCGGGCGCCCGGCGCGTCCCGAGCACGGCGACTGGTCCACCAACGTGGCGCTGGTCTGCGCCCGCGCCGCCGGGCGGAACCCCCGCGATCTGGCCGGCGAACTGGTCGAACACATCAGCGCCGACCCGCCCGCGCACCTGCGCACCGTGGAGGTGGCGGGTCCCGGTTTCGTGAACTTCTTCCTCGACGACGGCTGGCTGCACGACGTGCTGCGCCAGGTGGTCGCCGAGGGCACCGGCGGCTACGCCCGCAGCGACTTCGGTGCCGGGACGGCGGTGAACGTGGAGTTCGTGAGCGCCAACCCCACCGGGCCGCTGCACGTGGGCGGCGGGCGCTGGGCCGCCTACGGCGACAGCCTCTGCAACATCCTGGCCCGCTGCGGCTTCGTCCCGCACCGGGAGTACTACCTCAACGACCGGGGCCGGCAGATGGACGCTTTCGCCGAGTCGCTCGTGGCCCGCAAGCAGGGCGCCGAGCCGCCCACCGACGGCTACCACGGGGACTACATCTCCGAGTGGGTCGCCGAGATGCCCGACGGCGCCGACGCCCGCGAGTGGGGCTACGCCCGCGCCCGCCGCGACGTGGCCGAGAGCCTGGCGCGCCTCGGCGTGACCTTCGACACCTGGTCCAGCGAGCGCGCCTTGGTGGACTCAGGGGCCGTCGCCGCCACTCTGGAGACCCTCGAGGGCCGCGGCGCCACCTACCGCGCCGACGGAGCCGTTTGGTTGCGCATCGACGGGGCCCCAGACGTCGTCGGCACATCCGACTCAGCGGCCGGTGACAACAGGCGAGGGAGGGGACGCCGGGGGGCGGCCGGCGGAGCGATTTCGCCAGACGCTCCCGACGACGGCCACCGCCGGCCCCGACCGGACCCAACGACGCCGGGGTCCGACGCCGCCCGGACCGCCGGCGACGGGAGCGCCGGCCGCGGCGGCGATCGGGTGCTGGTCCGCTCCAACGGCGAGCCCACCTACCTGCTGCCCGACATCGCCTACCACGCCGACAAGTTGGCCCGCGGCTTCGACCTGCTGATCGACGTGTGGGGCGCCGACCACCACGGCCACGTGGCGCCCCTGACCACCGGCGTCTGTGCCCTCGGGCACCGCCGCGAGCAGCTCGAGATCGTGCTGGGGCAGCTCGTCACGGTGATGCGCGGCGGCGCCGAGGCCAAGATCTCCAAGCGGGCCGGGAACCTGGTGCTGCTCGACGACCTCGTGGACCTCGTCGGCGCCGACGCCGCCCGCATGACGTTCCTGCTGCAGTCCCTCGCTAGCCGTCAGACCATCGACCTGGACGTCGCAGCGGCACAGTCCATGGAGAACCCGGTGTTCTACGTGCAGTACGCGCACGCCCGCATCTGCTCTCTCATGGCTACCGCCGCCGAGCGGGGCACAACGCGCCCGCCGCTGGAGGAGGTGGCCCTGGACCTGCTCGCCGACCCCCGCGAGCTGGAGGTGCTGCGGAGCCTGCACGCCCTCGGCGACGTGCTGGCCGAGGCCGCCCGGGAGCGGGCGCCGCAGCGGCTCACCACCTGGGCGCGCCAGCTGGCCGGCGCCTTCCACGGCTTCTACCACGACTGCCCGGTGCTGCGCAGCGACATCGAGCCACCGCTGGCGGCCGCCCGCCTGTGGCTCGCCGAAGCGGCCCGCATCGGCCTGGTGATCGCCCTCGACCTCCTGGGCGTCACCGCCCCCGAGCGCATGGAAACCCTCGACCGGGACGCCACCGAGGGGGGTGCGGAGTGATGCGCACTTCTCTCTCGATCGTCATGCGGGCCATCCCCATCGTCATTCCGGCGCAGAGCCTGCCCCGGACTCGATCCGGGGCCGGAATCCAGCGCGCCGCGCACCGATCCGCGCTGCGGATGGCCTACTCGGCAATTCTCTAGGGGCGCGCCATGGCCGGACCTCTGCCCCTACACCTCCTGCCCGACGGTGCCACCGCCGACGCCGGTGGGCGCCTTGCGGTGGCCGGCTGTGACTTGGTGGACCTCGCCGGCCGCTTCGGCACGCCGCTGATCGTCTACGACGAGGACCACCTGCGGGCGCGCTGTCGCGAAGCCACGGCGGTCTTCGGCGCCGGCGGCGTGGTCTACGCCGCCAAGGCGTTACTCTGCCGCGCCATGGCCCGGCTGGTCGCCGAGGAGGGCCTGCACCTCGACGTGGCCACCGGCGGCGAGTTGCACGTGGCCCTGGCCGCCGGCTTCCCGCCGGAGCGGCTGGTGCTGCACGGCAACAACAAGTCGCCGGACGAGCTGGACGCCGCCGTCGACGCCGGCGTGGGGCGCATCGTGGTGGACAGCTTCGACGAGCTGGACCGCCTCGACGCTCTGGCCGCCGCCACCGGCCGCCGCCCGGCGGTTCTGCTGCGGATCACCCCCGGCGTCGAGGCGCACACGCACGTCTACCTGGCCACGGGCCGAGACGACTCGAAGTTCGGTTTCACGGTGTCCACCGGCGCCGCGGCCGAGGCGGTGGCCCGCGCCCGCGCCGCCGACTCGGTGGACCTGGTGGGCATTCACGCCCACATCGGCAGCCAGGTGTTCCGCCTCGACTCCTTCACCCGGGCGGTGGAGGTCGTGGCGGCCTTCGCCAACCCGCTGGGCCTGGCGGAGCTGTCGGTGGGCGGCGGCCTGGGCGTGGCCTACGTGACCGGCGAGGAGGCCCCGTCGATCGCCGCCTGGGGCGAGGCGGTCCTGTCGGCGGCGGCGCAGGCCGGCGTGACGGCCCGCCTCAGCGTCGAGCCCGGTCGCGCCATCGTGGCCTCCGCTGCCGTCGCCCTCTACACGGTGGGCACGGTGAAGGAGCTGCCGGGCATCCGCACCTACGTGGCCACCGACGGCGGCATGAGCGACAACCCGCGCCCGGTGCTCTACGGCAGCGGCTATGAGGCTTTCCTGCCCCGCGCCGCCACCGCCGAGCGCCCCCGTGCCGTCAGCGTGGTGGGCAAGCACTGCGAGTCCGGCGATGTGCTGGTTGCGGACGGCTGGGTACCGCAGGATCTGGCGGTCGGCGACATCCTGGGCATCCCGGTGGCCGGCGCCTACGGCTACTCGATGGCCTCCAACTACAACAAGGTCCCCCGCCCCGCCGTCATCTTCGTGCGGGCCGGCGAGGCCCGCGAGGTCATTCGCCGCGAGACCTTCGACGACCTCCTCCGCCTCGACCTGTAGCCGACGAGCACTTCCGGTGCTCAACCCGGCGTGTCGACGCGGCCGGCGCACCTCAGGTC
>JAPPKQ010000370.1 GCA_028819945.1 bacterium
TCGCCATTGCGTCCGAAGCCGGAATCGATCCTCGGCGGCACAGCGAGATGGCCGGCGGACCGGACCACGTAGCGTTGCCGGGGCGTCGGAGTAGCGACCGACGTAGAGCAGGGGCGGCGGTACGCCTTGGACTCGGCCACAAACCCGCCGCTCCTGCTCGCCCTGAACTCTAGCACCGGCGGGAGCGCCGATTACCGCACAGAGCGAGGTGGCCGGAGGACCCCGCCTAGTAGCGTTGCCGGGGCGTCGGAGTAGCGACCGACGTAGAGCAGGGGCGGCGGACAGCCAGGACTCGGCCCTTCACCGCCGCTCCTGCTCGCCCCGAACTCTAGCACCGGCGGGAGCGCCGATATGCGCGCCGGCGGCTGCCGTCCGCCGTACGCTGCGGTGGTGGTGCAGTTGCTGGTGGATTCGACGTGAGTTCCGGCTCACTCCGGCGGAGACTCCGCCGCGCGGTCCTGGTGAGCCTGCTGGCCTGGCTGGGCGTGGCCGGCTTGCCTGCCGCCGTCTCGGCCCAGGAGGAGACCGAGCAGCCCGCCGAGCACGCACTCGAGATCAGGATCATCGCGCAGCGCCACGAGGATGGTCGTGTTGAGTTCGTGGTGCAGTTCCGGAACGAGGACGAGCCGTGGAGCCCCTCGGCCGAGCCGCCGCGGCGGTTCCTGCCTCCGGGAGCACCGGCCGACACCTGGCTCTTCAGTTCCGCGTTGACGATCACCGCCAACGCCGGCACTCCCTCCGCTTACGTGGCGGGGGAGGTGCGCGTGGTCGTGCGGCGCCTGGCCGACGATCGCATCGAGTTCGGGTTGCAGACGCGCCTTCCCGGTGAGGCCTGGGGCGATCGGCTCCTGCCGGAGCAGCGCTTCGTCCCCGCGGATGCAGAGGTGGGCCGACGGCTGAACAGCTCGCCGGTCGCCGTGACGCTCGCCGGCGGCCCCAGCGAGGGCGGCGTGGGCGTCGTGCAGGTCTCCGAGGACGTGCTGGACTTCGACATGATCGACGTGCACAGCGGCGAGACGGCGAACATCCGCTCGGTGGTGACCGGCCGGACGCCGCTGCTGTTCTGGCTGTGGAGCCCCTATTGAGGCACCTGCCAGAGCCACGCTCCGGCCATCGAGCAGTTCGCTCGAGAGAATTCCCACCGCCTCCGGGTCGTCGGCATCGGCTCGACGGGCGACCTGGCGGCGAATCAGGCGTTCGTCGAGACCTACGGGATCACCTTCACGATGTTGTTGAGTAACTCACCGGCACCGACGAACTACTACCACTTCCCGGCGCCCGCCTGGTCCAGCTTCTGGCTGCTCGACAACACCGGCCGACGCATCCTCGGCGCCGTCCAGTTCGAGGCCGACCTGGTCAACGAACTGCTCGACCTGCTCTTCTGATGGCCCGGCGGGAGTCGGTCCCCGCGCAACGGTCGCCGACCGCCGGTCGCTTCAGTCGGGGTCGCCCCAGACGGTCTTGGCCGTTGAGTAGACGCCCTGGTCGTAGGAGTACTCGATGACGTTGCCGTCGGGATCGTTGAGGGCGCAGATGTAGCCGACAGGCGGCGGCATCTCGGTCGGCGCCATGTTGAGACGCCCTGCCGCCTCGCCGCGCGCGGCGATCTCGTCGACCGCTTCGAGGGTGGGGAGTTCGATGCCGAGATGGGCGAACGGCTTCAGCAGGCCGAGCCCCTCCTGGCCGCTGCTGGCGAAGAACTCGATCAACACCAGGATGAAGGGTCGCTCGGCGGCGTCGGAGTGGCCCAGCCAGGCGCCGTGGCCCAGGGCGTCGGTGCGCTTGTCCAGGAGTTCCATCGGTGTGAACTTCGTATAGAAGTCGATGGAGGCGTCGATGTCGGCGCACGGCAGTGCCACGTGGGTCCAGCGTGCCGTCGTGGGATGGTCGGAGTAGACGTCCGGGCGCGTTGCCGCGTCCACCGTGCCGGTCATCCCTGTGGCGGCGCGCGTCTCGGCGGCGCCGCGGGCGAATCCGGACTGCTCTTCACTCATCGATTGTCCTCCCTTGTGTGCTCCCGCGGCGGATGCCGGGACTACTCGCTGGTCCAGCCGTCGGGAATCTGCGGGTCGTCCCCGCCCTGGGTCCAGAGGATGAAGGTGTTGCCCCACGGATCCTCGAAGGCGCAGTTGAAGCCGTTGAACTCCGCCCAGTAGTGATCGCGCCACAACTCGGTGGCGCCGAGGCCGAGAGCCGTGTCGAGGATGCGGTCGGCGCTGTCGTCGGCGCTGACGAGGATCCACATCCGCTGGCAGCGGCCCTCGGTGCGCAGCGCGCGCGGCTCCGCCCCGCCGGGATCGGGATGGGGTCGGGCGTTGGCCACATTGTGGATGCCCATGTGCAGGTTGCCGACCCCTGAGGGTTCACCGTCCTTCAGGAACTCGTTGCCCGGCACGATGCGGTGGAACACGCCCGCGGGACGCCCCTCGACCTCCCAGCCGAAGACCTGCTCGTAGAACCGGGCCGAAGCCTCGGGATCGGTGCTCGGGAAGTCGACGAAGATCAACGCGTTCGGATAGCCCATGGAATCACCTTCCGGATCGTCTTGCTCAGCGGCGCGGTGCGCCGCTGCAAAGCTAGCAGCGTGGCATGGCCGGCGACCCCTGCGGAGGGTGCCTGACCGGGGAAATCAAGCCGGCAGGATCGCCGTCCGTCTTCCTCTGCCGACCCCCGGTGCTCTAGTGTTGACCCAGGACCACCGGTGGATCGGCATGCCTCATGAGCACGACAGACCTCTTCTGCGACAAGGCCGTTCTGGCGAACGCCTGGTACGCCGTCGCCCGTACCGGCGACGTGGCGCCCGGCCCGTTGGGGGTGCGCCTGCTGGGGCGGTCCTACGTACTGTGGCGCGACCCGGAGGGGGTCGTGGTGGCGTCGGCGGATCGGTGCCCCCACCGTGAGGCGCCCTTGTCGGCCGGCACGGTCATCGACGGATGCCTGCAGTGCTGCTACCACGGCTGGCAGTTCGGCGCCGGCGGGCGCTGCGTGCTGGTGCCCTCGTCCCAACCCGGCGTGCCCGTGCCGCCCCGCGCCCACCTGGAGCCGGTGAGCGCGCAGGAACGCTACGGCCTGGTGTGGATCTGCCCAGGTGTGCCCCGCGAGGACATCCCGAAGATCCGCCAGGAGGACGATCCTGCGTTCCGTCGCATGAACCCCGACGTGCAGGTCTGGCAGACGTCGGCGACGCGGATGGTGGACAACTTCCTGGACATCACCCACTTCCCGTTCGTGCACGCGGGCACCATCGGGGGCGACAGCGACGAGGTCGTCCCCCGAATCGAGCTGGAGCAGTTGGACGAGAGTTTCTTCGGCTACAGCTACGAGGTGACCGTCAGCAACCCCGAGATCGCCGCGGCAACATCGGGCGTGCAGAGCCCCGGCGCCGTGGCCCGCAAGATGTCCAGCGGGTTCGCCCTTCCCTTCGCCTGCCGCAGCACCATCGCCTACGAGACCGGCCTCGAGCACATCCTGCTGCTGCTGTCGACGCCGATCGACGACGTCACGTCGTACTTCATGTTCGTCGTCTGGCGCAACGACGACTTCTCGGTGCCCTCCGACGAGGTGCTCCGCTTCGACCTGGCCATCGGGGCCGAGGACAAGGCGATGCTCGAGCGCCTCGACGGTGTGCTGCCGCTGGAACTCGCCGGAACCGTCAGCGTGCAGTCCGACAAGCCGTCAGTGGAGTGGCGCCGCCGCTTCGCCGCCCTCCTCGCCGGCGACTAGCGCCTCGCCACCTCGGTAACCGTCCGGTCCTCGCCGGTAGCCGTCCGGTCCTCGCCCTCGTTCGGCTCCCACACCGTCATTCCGGCGAAGGCCGGAATCCGGTCGCGCTAGCGATTCCCGTCAGGGCATGTAGCCGAGGCCGTCGAGGATCCGCCCGGCTGCCTCCAGGTCGCCCTCCAGGCTGACGAGGCCGGCGCTGAGCGCCGCCCCGCCGGCGATGCGGCCGCCGGCCAGGCGTGTGTAGGTGTGGGCGTCGGTGCGCAAGATGATCGTGGGCCCGGCGTCGCCGTCGAAGCCTTCGACCAGACGCCCGCGGCGCTCGGCGACCTGCACCCGCCAGCTGCGGGCCGCGGGGCCGGTCAACTCGATCAGCACCCGGGCCCCGTCGGGCGCCCGTCCCAGCTTGGCGACCGCGAAGCCCACCGCGAAGGCGAACTCGTCGAGGACCATCTCCACCACCGGACCGCTCACGTGCCCCGACCGGCCCACGGCGCCGCGGATGTCCTGCTCGTGCACCCAGCAGTCCAATGTCCTGATCCGCATGAACCGCCCGTAGGTGTCGGTGCCGGCGGGTGTCCAGGACTCGGCGTCGAAGTCGGCCTGCGTCATGTCGGCGAGCGCCTCCAGGCGGGCCTCGGCGACCTCACCGAACTCCGCCAGCACGGCGGCGGGCGACCACGGGCGGCGCGCCGCGATCCACAGCTCGTTGATCCGCCCGATCTCGTTGTGCACGTGTGGGACGTCGCCGACGTCGATCTCCGGCGCCGGATCCCCGAGCAGCATCCGCTCGGTGCCGATGATGTGGCTGAGGTTGTCCTGCACGCTCCAGCCGGGGCAGTCGGTGGGCGCCGCCCACTCGGCGTCGCTCAGCGCCGCGCACAACTCGGCGATGGCCTGCCACTCGGCCGCCAGGGCGGCGACGGCGCTGTCCCGGTTGACGGTGACCATGGAGTCTCCTGGGCTCGAGGGGGCGCGGCCACGCTACCAGCGCCGCGGCGGGCGACTGGAGCCACGCGGGCCAGCGGTTCCCCGTCATTCCGGCGAAGAGCCTGCCCCGGACTTGATCCGGGGCCGGAATCCAGGTGGATGGCACCGGCGTGCCAGGACCGCGGATTGCGTGACGCACTCCTAGCCTGAACGCCGCAGCAGACCGGCGACCGGCGGGGAGAACATGGCCTGGGATTTCGCCACCGATGAGGACTTCCAGCCGAAGCTGGACTGGATGCGGGAGTTCCTGGACGCCGAGATCCTGCCGCTGGAGGCGATCGCCGGTGACTGCACGCCCGAGCAGTGGCGGGTGCTCACCGACCCCCTGAAGGAACGCGTGAAGCAGCAGGGACTCTGGGCCTGCCACCTGGGCCCCGACCTCGGCGGCCAGGGCTGGGGACAGGTGCGCCTGGCCCTCATGCACGAGATCCTGGGCCGCTGCGAGTTCGCGCCGATGATCTTCGGCAACAACGCCCCCGACTCGGGCAACGCGGAACTTCTCGCCATCGGCGCCAGCGCGGAGTTGCGCCGCCGCTGGTTGGAGCCGCTGCTGGCCGGTGAGATGCGCAGCGCCTTCTCGATGACCGAGCCCGACGTGGCCGGCTCGGACCCCCGCCTGATCCGCACCCGGGCGGTCCTCGACGGCGACGAGTACGTGATCAGCGGCCACAAGTGGTTCACCACCAACGGCTCGGTGGCCGACTTCCTGATCGTCATGGTGGTCACCAACCCCGACGTCCACCCCTACCAGGGCTGCTCGATGATCCTGGTACCGACCGACACGCCAGGCGTGCGGATCGTGCGCGACGTCCCCAACATGGGCGAGCCGCACATCGAGGGGCCGCCCCGGCCCGGCGGCCACGCCGAGATCGTCTATGACAACGTGCGGGTGCCGGCTGCGAACATCATCGGCGAGCCCGGCGACGGGTTCGTCCTGGCCCAGAAGCGGCTGGGGCCCGGCCGCATCCATCACGCCATGCGCTGGATCGGCCAGGCCCGCCGGGCCTTCGACATGATGTGCGAGCGGGCCCTGTCGCGGTCAGCCCACGGCTCGCTGCTGGCCGACAAGCAGATGATCCAGGACATGATCGCCGAGACGAAGATGGAGATCGAGGCCACCAAGCTGCTGTGCATGCACACCGCCTGGCACATGGACCGCCACAGCGCCTCGGCCTCGCGCACCCAGATCGCGATGATCAAGGTGTACGGCACCCGGATGCTCTACAACGCCATCGACCGGGCGATCCAGGTGCACGGGGCGCTGGGGTTCAGCACCGACCTGCCGCTGGAGAGCATGTACCGCCAGGCACGGGCCTCACGGCTCGTGGACGGCGCCGACGAGGTGCACAAGGTGACGATCAGCCGCCACGTGCTGCGGAACTACGAAGCCGTGGAGGGATGGCCCAGCGAGCACGTGCCCACCCGCCGGGCCGTGGCTCTGGAGCGCTTCGCCGACGCCCTCGAGACGGTCACGGCCAACTCCTGAGCAGCCCGCGGGGTGATTCCGCCGACCCCGCCCCGCGTCATTCCGGCGGAGGCCGGAATCCAGTCTCCGGCGATCCCGCGTGCGTACGCTTCGAGACATGACCACCACACTCGGACTCAGCGCGGACGACGTGCTGCTCACCACCCGGGCGGTGCGCAGGCGACTGGACTTCGACCGCCCCGTGCCGGAGGCGCTGCTGCGGGAGTGCGCCCGGTTCGCCGTGCAGGCGCCCACGTCCTCCAACGGCCAGAGCTGGCACTTCGTGTTCGTGACCGAGCGCGCCAAGATCGAGGCCCTGGCGGCCATCTACCGGCGCGGCTCGGACCTGAACAGGGGAAGGTTCATCGAGTCCTCCCGGGCGCGGGCGGACCGCGACGCCACGTGGGGAGCGCAGCAGGAGCGCGTCATCGACTCGGGGATTCACCTGGTGAGGAACATGCACCGCGTCCCGGCGATGTTGATCCCGTGCGCCGCCGGGCGCTCGGCGGATCCCCGTCACGTGATCGAGGGCGCCGGCTCGGTCGTCCAGGCCGCCTGGAGCTTCATGCTGGCGGCACGGGAGCGCGGGCTCGGCACCTGCTGGACCACCATCCACCTCATGTGGGAGGAGGAGGTGGCCGAGATCCTGGGCATCCCCCACCGGGAGGTGCGGCAGTACGCCATGATCCCGGTGGCCTACACGATCGGCACCG
>JAPPKQ010000416.1 GCA_028819945.1 bacterium
CCCTCGGGAGTCCGCGCCGGCCCACCGAGAGCCCGCGGGCGACGAAGCTCCCGGCGCCGCGCCGGCCGATCCCGGCGATCCGTCACCTGCCGGTTCCCGACCGGGCCCGGTGACCCCTGAGGCCCCGCGACAGGTGTGGAGCCCCGAGGCCGCCCGGGCCGGCCACAGCCCTGGCGAGGACGCCGGCCCGCAACCGCCCGAGCGCGAGTACGGCGCGACCACCGCCCCGGCGCCCCCCGACGCCGTCGAGGTGCTGCCCGGTCCGTCGGCCCCGCTCAGGCCGGTGCCGCTCGTCTCCGCCCGCCGAGGCCAAGACCCGCCTGCCGATCTCGCCACGGCGATTCTCGACGCCTACACGGCCTTCTGGGACAGCTACTGGGCCGCGGCGGCCCATCCGGTGAATCCGGGCCACCCCGGGATCGGGCTGCACAGCACCGAGCCGCTGCGCAGCCGCACCGTCGGCGTCCTGCTGGGACGGCAGGCCGAGGGCATCGCCCTGCGCCTCCCCGCAGACCACGGCGCGGGCCGGGTGATCCACATCGAGGGCTGGGACGCCGGCAGCGCCGAAGTCCTCGACTGCTTCGTCGACACCGCCGTCCTCTACGAGGTGTCGACGGGGCGCGTGCGCAACGACGAGCAGGCCACCGTGGTGCATCTGGCCCTGATGCGACGCCAGGGCGGCAACTGGCGCGTGGCGGAGATCTTCGAGCAGGCCATTCACACGGGAAGGACGGACGGATGCATGATCCAACCGACTACAGAACCAACGTCCCCGCATCCGGGGGCCCAGCCGTCCGAAGAGGCGTACGGTCGACCCGGCAGCGGTTGACCCGGAGCGCCTTGGCCCTGTTGAGTGCAGTCGGGACACTCTCGGTGGCGGCACCGGGAGTGGCCGCGGCGGACTCCACCGACGTGGAGAACTGCACCGACGACCAGAATTTCTGCACGACCCTCACCGTCGAGCGGCCCGCGGCCGAGCAGCCGCAGGAGGAGACTCCCGACAGCAATCTCAACTACTGCGGGCCCTTCTACCTCCAGGACGACGGCACCTTCAACGTCGACGTCTGCGACTACCACGGCAACTACGTCCAGACGCTCAACTTGGCTCCGAGCAAACCGCGGCCCCGACCTCCTCGGTCCGCGGTGGTCTCCTCGGCGATGGGCGCTCTGAATCCTCCCAAGCCGCGGATCCACACCTCTCCCGGGCACCGCTCGGGGCTGCTGGTGCAAACCCCCACCTGGCTCTGGTTGTCGCCGTCCTACTGGCGCACGTACAGCACCACGGTCGTGGTGTGGGGATACGTGGTGACGATCATGGCCACACCGACCACGGTGCGCTGGCGGATGGGCAACGGTGACTCGATCACCTGCCTGGGCCCGGGCACCCCGTGGGTTGCCGGCTTCAACGACGCGCTCAGCACTTGCAAGTACACCTACCGGCACTCCTCCGACGGCGCCTCCCGGGGCCGCTACAAGATCACCGCCACGGTCACCTTCGTGGGCAGTTTCACGACCGTGGGTCTCGGCGGCATGCGGGGCCCTCTGGGCGCCATAACCCGCAGTTCTTCGATCCGGGCGCCGGTGGCGGAGATCCAGGGCCTGGTGGTGTGAACCGGCGGCCGTGGGCGGGAAGCGCGCGGTGCCATAGGCTCGGGCGGTACCCGACCAGGCGCCCGGGAGGCCCGCATGTTCACCGCCCTGCTGCTCTCCAAGACCGACGACGGCTTCGAATGCGGCATCAGCCGGCTCGCCGAGGATCAACTCCCGGACCATGAGGTGACCGTCGCCGTGGACTACTCCACGGTGAATTACAAGGACGGTCTGGCGATCTGCAACGGCGCGCCGGTGGTGCGCAACTGGCCGCTCGTCCCGGGCATCGACCTGGCGGGCACCGTCGAGGCCAGCGATCACCCCGACTGGCGCCCCGGCGACCGCGTCACCGTCAACGGCTGGGATCTCGGCGAGAAGCACTGGGGCGGAATGGCGCAGAAGGCCCGCGTCGAGGCCGGCTGGCTGACGCGCCTGCCCGCCGCGATCGACACCCGCGCCGCGGCCGCCATCGGCACCGCCGGGTACACCGCGATGCTCTGCGTCATGGCGCTGGAGGACCACGGCGCGGGCCCCGGCGGCGGCCCGGTGGTGGTCACCGGTGCGGCAGGGGGCGTCGGCAGCGTGGCGGTGGCCGTGCTGGCGAAGTTGGGCTACGAGGTGGTGGCCTCCACGGGACGCGCCGGCAACGAGGGCGACTACCTGCGCAGCCTCGGCGCCGCCGAGATCATCGACCGCGGCGAGTTGAGCCAACCCGGCGGGCGACCCATGGCGAGGCCGCGCTGGGCGGCGGGCGTGGACACCGTCGGCAGCCACACGCTCGTGAACCTCATCGCAGCGCTCGAACCCGAGGGTTGCGTGGCCGCCTGCGGGCTGGCCGGCGGCTCGGACCTCAGCGGCACCGTGTTCCCGTTCATCCTCCGGGGGGTCAGCCTGCTGGGGGTGAACTGCGTCTACCAGCCGGCGGACCGGCGGACCGAAGCCTGGAATCGCCTCGCCACCGACCTGGACAGCGGGGCCCTGGAGTCCATCACCAGCGAGGTGGCCCTGGCAGAGGTTCCCCGCGTGGCCGCCGACATCCTCGCCGGCGCGGTGCGCGGCCGGGTCGTGGTGGACGTGAACGCCTGAGAATCCGAGGCAGTACGCTGCGGATAGACGGTCCGCAGGGCAGCGGTGGCGGCGACCCTTCGGGCACGAACGCATCGAGCGCGAGGAGACAACCGATGGGGTATTTCGGACGGTCCTGGGAACTCGGCAAGACGTCCTGGCGCGTCCTGCGAAAGGACAAGGAGCTACTGTGGCTGCCGGTCCTCGGCGGCGTGGCGGCGCTGATCATCGCCGGGGCCGTCTTCGGACTCATCACGCTCATCGACTACGACCCGTCCACCGGCTGGGGGGACTTCGAGGTCAGCGGCGGATCGGTGTGGCTGGTCATCCTGGGCGTCTTCGCCAGCACGATCGCCGTCTACTTCTTCCAGGGCGCCCTGGTCCACGGCGCCCGCGAGCGGCTCACCGGCGGCGACCCCACGGTGGCCAGCGCCATCCGCGGCGCCTCGGGCAGGTTCGGCGCCATCGCCGTGTGGGCGATCACAGCCGTCGTGGTGGGGTTCATCATCAATGCGATCCAGGCGGCGGCACGCGACCGCGCCGGCATCGTCGGAGCCCTATTCAGTGGCCTGCTGGACCTGGCGTGGCGGGTGATGACCTTCCTGGTCATGCCGATCATCATCGCTGAGCGCACCAGCGCGTTCAGGGCTCTCGGGCGTTCCAAGAACCTGCTGCGGCGCACCTGGGGCGAGAACCTGATCGCCCAGGCGGGTCTCTCGATCGTGGGCTTCGTGCTGATGGTGCCCGGACTGCTGATCGCCATCTTCCTGGGCTCCGGACCGCTGGGGATCTTCGGCGTCATCGTCGGCGGTCTGCTGATGGTCTTCGGGGCCGTGGTGGCCTCGGCGCTGAGTGCGGTCTACCAGACGGCGCTGTACGAGTACGCCACGACGGGCGAGTCCCCCGCCGAGTTCGCCGAGGTCGACCTGGGCCGGTCCTTCGGCCACCGCGACCGCCGCAGCAACTGGGGGCAACCCGGCCGCTACCGCACCTAGCCTTCCCGCTCCCCCTGTCGGGAGCGGGCATCACACGTCGAGCCAGTCGGGGCGGTCCGAGACGCCCTGGACGGTCCAGCCGCCGTCCACGACGATGCACTGGCCGGTGATGTAGGAGGCCTCCTCGCTCGCCAGGAACACCGCCGGGCGGGCGATCTCGGCTGCGTCGGCGAGGCGGTCCAGCGGGACCTCCAGGAGCATCCAGTCCTCGGTGAGGGAGCCGTCGTCGAGGGCCTGCTGCACCAGTGGCGTCCGGGTGAAGCCGGGGGCGACGGCATTGACCCTGATGCCGTGCGGCGCCACCTCCACAGCCAGCGAGCGGGTCAGCCCCAGGATCGCGGCCTTGGCTGCGGAGTACGGGGCGCGCCCCGGAATGCCCACGATTCCGGCGGCGCTGGAGGTCGAGACGATGGCCCCTCCCCCGACCCTGCGCATCTCGGGAATCGCCGCGGCGCTGCACAGGAACATGCCCCGCAGGTGAACGCCGATCACGAGGTCCCATACCTCGGGGTCCATCAGGTGCGTCGGGGCGGCGCGCTGGATGCCGGCGTTGTTGAACAGCACGTCGATGCGGCCGAGCCGGGTCACCACCTCCGCCGTGGCGTCCCCCACGGCGTCGGCATCGGCCACGTCCACTTCCAGGTCCAGGACGCCGTCGCGGCCCTCGGCCGGCGCGGCGATGTCGAAGGAGGCGACCGCTGCACCCCGCCGGACCATCTCATCGGCGATCGCCCCGCCGATGCCGCGCGACCCCCCGGTGACGATCGCCACCCTGCCGTCGAACTCACCGGACATCACAGACTCCCCCCGTCGGGGAACTCGGGGCCCTCGTCGTGGCCGGTGCGCAGGGCGCCGGTGGCGGTGGCGTCGAGGACGAAGTCGTCGGCGGTGGCGTCGTGGGTCGCCGCGACGCCGTAGTCCCGCCGCGCTCCCTCGACGCTGATGTAGCCGTCCCGCAGGTCGTCGAGCACGTGCTCGATGCGCCGCGTGAAGGGGTGGCCGTACCCGCCACCGCCCGGCTGGAAGCAGTCCAGCATCTCCCCCCGGCTGATGGGCATGTTGGTGCAAAACATCCCGACGTTGACCTCATCGTCGGTGCCGGGGGCATACGTGAACTTGTTCGGCCAGGCGTCGGCGCCGCTGGCGAAGCCCCACGGGCCGAACTTCTCGCCGTCGCCGAGGTCCGAGAGGACGCCGTCGCCGTGGGTGAGGTACCAGCGCCGGGTGACGCCCAGGCCGCCCCGCGACCAGCCGGCTCCGGCGCTGTCGGTCTCCATGCGGTAGCAGTCGAACAGCACGGGGAAGAGGCGCTCCTGCAGTTCGACCGGCTGGTTCATGGCCGTGGTGGCGAAGGTGGTCATGGCGGTGGCGTTGTCCTTGCGGGCCGCCCGGCCGCCCCAGCCGCCCTCCAGCCACAGGTACATGACGAACTCCCGCTCGTAGCCGGGCCGTGGGTCGTAGCCCGCCGTGATGGTGTTGATGAGTCCCGTGGGTCCTGCCATGGATCGCTCGGGCACGAGGTGCATGAACGCCTTGAGCACCAGGTCGCAGACAGCCGGGTAGACCCCGGCGGCGCACCCCGACACAGGTGCCGGGAACTCCACGCTCAGCAGCAGCCCCGGCGGCAACACGAAGTCGATGGCCCGGAACACGCCCTGGTTCATGGGGATGTGGGGGAAGATCATCTTCATCGTCACGACCGCCGCGGACAGCGTCACCGACCGCGTCGAGTTCACCGCGCCCATTGCGGGAGGGCTGGAGCCCGAGAAGTCCATGGTGGCCCGGTCGCCGTGCACCGTCAGCACCATGTGCGCCGACAGCGGCTCGTCGGAGTCGCTCGCAGGATCGCAGTCCAGCAGTGACTCCACGGTGACGGGGCCGTCGGGCAGCTTGGCGAACTCGGCGCGCAGCAGGTCCTCGGAGTACTCGATGAACTCGTCCATGGCGGCGAGGATCATCTCGGTGCCGTAGCGGCGGGCCAGCGCCTGCAGGCGCTGCTCGCCGAGGCGCACCGCACCGATGGAGGTGAGCAGGTCGCCGCGGGCCGTGTCGGCCATGCGCACGTTGCGCAGGATGAGGTTCGAGACCTCGGGCTGGAAGACCCCCTCGCGCACCACGTGTATCGGCGGCACGGCCAGACCCTCCCCGTAGGAACTCCGTGAGTTGGAGTCGAAGGTGCCCGGCACGTGCCCGCCGATGTCGGTCCAGTGCATGGAGTTCTGAACGAAGCCGGCCAGCGAGCCGTCGAAGTAGAAGGGCATGACCGCGCGCATGTCGTTGTGGTGCGTACCGCCGATGTACGGGTCGTTGATCAGCACCACGTCACCGGGGCGGAAGTACTCCTCGGGGTCGGTGCCGATCCAGTCGAGCATGCCCTTGATGGTGAAGGGGTGCGTCCCCAGGTGCGCTGCCAGGTCGCGCACGCCCGAGGCGATGAGGTCGCCGTGGCGGTTGCTGATGGTGCCGGAGTAGTCGCCGCCCTCGCTGACCACCAGCGAGAAGGCGGCGCGCATCGTGAGCGCGCTCATCTCGTCGACGATGCTGCTGAAGGCGCTGTTGAGCACCTGGAAGAGGATCGGGTCTCGCTGGCGCAGACCCACCGACTCGGTGGGCGCGGTGTCCACGACTCGCAGGCTCATGGGGTTTCCTCCCTCACGCAGGTCCCTCTCTCATTCAGGCCCCTCCCTCATGCAGACCTCCCCCTCATTCGGACCGGGCCATCTGCAGGTTGCCGAGCTTGTCCACCTCCACCTCCCAGTGCGGCGGCACCCAGGTGGTGGAGTCCTCCTGGGTCAGGATGAGCGGCCCGGAAAGGCGGCTGCCGACGTGGAGGCGGCTGCGTTCGGCGACGCGGGCGGTGACCTCGCCCTCGCGCGTCAGCACCGGGCGTTCGACGGTGTGCAATGGCGCCGTGGAACCGCTGAAGGGGATGTGCGGGCGCTCGGAGCGGCGGACGCCGCGCACCCGCAGCGCCGAGAGCTCCACACCGATGTCGACGGCCACCGAGTGGAACTGCCGCTCGTACTCCTCGAAGAACATCTCGCGGTACTCCTCGGTGAATCGTTCCGGCACCGTCCCGGTCTCCAGTTCCACCGTCAGCGCCCGCACCTGGCCGAGGTAGCGCAGGTCGATGGAGTACTCGAGGCGCTGGCGCTCGGCGGCGACGCCGTCATCGGTGAGTCGCTGCCGCATGGTCTCCGCCAGGCCGGCGAAGACCGCCTGCAACCGGGCTCGGTC
>JAPPKQ010000283.1 GCA_028819945.1 bacterium
CTGCCCGGAGCCTCCGTGGGGGCGGGCGCCGGCCTGCTCGGACCGCCTGCGGCGTTGTGGGCGGCGCGCCGTCGCCGGGATCGGTTCGTCATCGAGGCGCTGCCGGACTTCCTGGAGCGGGTGGCCCGCTCGCTGCGGGCCGGAGTGTCCACCGTCACCGCTCTGGAGGAGGTGCTCCCCGCAAGCGGCCCGCTCGGCGGGGAGCTCCGCAGAGTGCTCGGGGACGTTCGGGCGGGCAGTCCCCTGCCGGCGGCCCTGGACCGCTGGCGCTCCCGCTGCCGGCTTCCCGAAGTGAACCTGGCGGCCGCGGCGCTCTCCATCGGCGCCAGCACCGGCGGCCGGCGGGCGCCGGCGGTGGACGGAGTGGCGGCGACGCTGCGCGGCATGCGGGCCACGCAACGCGAGGTCGCCTCGCTGGCCCAGCAGGGACGCCTGTCGGGGTTGCTGATCGCACTGCTGCCTCTCTGCTTCGTGGGGATGTCGGCGATGGTCGACAGCGGCTCGGTCCTGGCGCTCTACGGAACCCCGCTCGGGACGGTCTGTCTCGTCGCCGGGGGCGTCCTGAACCTCGTGGCGTTCGTCTGGATGCACCGGATCACGCGGCTGCCATGACCGCTCTGGCGGTGGGCTGGGCACTTGCGGTGCTGTGGGGCGCTCTGCTGCTGAATGCCCCTTCGGCGTCAGTCCGGGCGCGACTCGGCGCTCCGTCGGCCCCGAGGCCCTCCCGCCGCGCCCGGCCGGTGGCGTCGCTGGGGCGAATCCTGCGGTCGACGGTGGGGCGGCGGCCGGATGCGGGCGCCGACCGGCGGGCGGGATCGGTGGCGCTGGTGCTGCTCGCCGGTGCAGCCGTCGACGTCACGCTGGGACTGGCGGCCGCCGCGCTGAGTTGGTTCGTGCTCCGCCGGCGGGCCGCGCGCCGGCGACAGCGCGAGGCGGCGGCGGTGCTGGCGGAGCTGCCCGAGGCGGTGGACCTGTTCGCTCTCGCCGCCAGCGCGGGCCTGAGCGTGCGACTCGCCGCCGAGGCGGTGGCGCCCCGTCTGGACGGGCCCGTCGGGAGCGCGCTCGACCGGGCCGTCCGGCAGATGAGGCTCGGCGTCGAGACGGCCGAGGCCCTCGAAGCACTCCCCCGGGCGCCGGCGGGCGAGCCTCTCCGGCTGCTGGTGCGCCCGCTGACCGATTCCCTGCGCTACGGCTCTGCTCTCGGACCCGCGCTCGAGCAGGCCGCCGCGGTGGCTCGCGCCGAGCGTCGGCGGCAGGCCGAGGCGGCCGCCCGGCGGATCCCGCTGCGACTGCTGTTCCCGCTGACCCTGTGCGTACTTCCGGCATTCGTCCTGCTGACGATCCTGCCCACTGTGGCGCAGTCGCTGGAACTGCTGCGGTTCTGACGCCACCGTCGACTTCCCGTGCACCGCTCGACAGACAACCAGGAGGACACGAAATGACCCCACTATCGGCAATCTCGCGGCCGAGGAGACTCCCGACCCGCTGCCGGCTGCGCAGACGTGCCGCCCAGGCGGGCCAGGCCACCGCCGAGTACGCCCTCGTGCTGCTCGGCGTGGCCCTCATCGCGGTACTCGTCCTGGACTGGGCGCGGAACACGAACATGGTGAGCCGGCTGCTGAACGCCGTGTTCCGGTCGATCAGCAAGCTCATCACGTGAGAGCGGGCGCGCCACATGGCCGCCGGTGCCCCTCCCAACAGGGTCAGGCGACTGTGGAGCTGGCACTGCTGACGCCGCTCCTGATGCTGATGGCCCTGTTCCTGGTGCAACTGGCAATGACCGCTCGTGACCAGATCATGGTGATCCACAGCGCCCGCGAGGCTGCTCGGGCCGTGGCCGTCAGCAGTGATTCCACCATGGCGCGGGCCGCCGCGCTGGCGGCCTCGCGCCTGGATCCCCAACGTCTGCGGGTGCGCGTCGAAGAACCTCCCGGCAGCGGCAATGTCTCGGTCCGGTTGGACTACCGCTCGCCGGTGCGCGTCGCCCCGTTCGGGGTTGTGGTGGACGACCTTGTGCTGTCGGGGGAAGCGGTCATGCGGAGCGAACGCTGACCACTGCACGCACCGCACGCTCCGCAGCGGGAGCACGCCGTCCCGGTACTGTGAACACCGCAGGACCTCGCCCCATTCCGACCTGGGACCATTGCCGATGGCGGCAGCAGCAAACGACCGCGACGCGGTGGAGATCAGTATCCCGCCTCGAACCGAGTACGTGGCGATGGTGCGGAACTTCGTCGCCGAGGCGGTCGCCAGACAGGCGGGGGTGGATGCGCGGCGCCTCGAGGACCTCCGGGTCGCCGTGTCCGAAGCGGTCACCAACGCCATCGCCGCTCACGCCGCACGCCGGACCGGCGCGCCGATCAGGATCTGCTGCGTTCCCAGTCCGGGACGCGTCGAGATCGGCGTCTACGACCGGGGTGGTGGGTTCGACCCGGCGAGGGTGCCCGAGCCTCCCGAACCGACCGATCCCCACCGGTTGGAGACCGAGAAGGGCATGGGCCTGTGGCTGATGCGGATCATGTCCGACGACCATTCGATCGCCACGAGCCGTCGCGGGACCGAGGTCCGGCTGGTGGTGCACACCTCCTCGGGCTAGCCGGCGGGCGGGGCCGATCGCCCGGTTCGCCCGGCGCCGCGGCTGCCCGCTCGGCACCTGATTGTCACCTCCGGCGCCCGAACGCGACGCCGTCCGGTCCGGCGGTTGCGAGGCTGGAGGGGCGGGCGAGCCGCTAGCGTGCCAGAGTCGTCGGGAGAGTCTGTCGGGGACGGTCATGTCGAATCACGGGAACATCGAGGGCGACGAGGACCCGGAACCGCCGGTTCTCGACAGGAATCCCCAAGGGGACGGCGAGCACCGCGAGACGGGCTCACCGCCCGACAGCAGCCTGACGTTCATCGGGCGCGACAGCGCCCTGGCCCGCACGGTGGGCCGCCCGCTGTTGCACTTCCTGCACATCGAGACCTCAGGGGGAATCCTCCTCCTGCTTGCCACCGTCGCCGCCCTCATCTGGGTGAACTCCCCGGTCGGGCACAGCTACGAGGAGTTCTGGCACACCCCCATCGAGATCTCGGTGAGCGATTTCGTGGTCTTCGACGAGGATCTGCACGGCTTCGTGAACGACGCGCTCATGGCGTTGTTCTTCTTCGTGGTGGGTCTGGAGATCAAGCGTGAGTTGGTCACCGGGCGGTTGCGGCGGCCGCGCGACGCGCTGCTTCCGGCCGTCGCCGCGCTCGGGGGCATGGTGGTGCCGGCCCTGGTCTATGTGGCCTTCAACCTGGGCGGTGACAACCTCAACGGCTGGGGTGTGCCGATGGCCACCGACATCGCCTTCGCGGTCGGGGTCGTGTCCCTCGTCGGCAAGTGGGTTCCGGGCTGGCTGCGCCTGTTCCTGCTGACGCTGGCGATCGTCGACGACATCGGCGCGATCCTCGTGATCGCGATCTTCTACAGCTCCGACATATCGCTGGGATGGCTCGGGCTGGCGGGGCTGCTGTGCGTTCTCATCGCCACCCTGACGCGGATCCGCGTCTGGCAGTGGCCGGTGTACATGCTCATCGGCGTCTTCGTGTGGTGGGCCACCCTGAACTCCGGCGTCCACGCCACGATCGCCGGCGTCGTACTCGGCCTGCTGACACCGGCCAAGCCGCTGCAGCGGGAGACCGACGCCCGTTCGGTGGCCCGCTGGCTGCAGGACAAGTCGGCCATCTCGGTCACCGACATCCGCCGAGCCAACTTCGGCATCGCCGAGTCGCGCTCGGTGGCCGAGCGCCTCGAGGTGGCACTGCATCCGTACGTCAGCTATCTCATCGTGCCGGTCTTCGCCTTGGCGAACGCCGGGGTGACGCTCAGCGCCGACTCGATGCGCGGCGCGGCGACCTCGTCGGTCACCATCGGCGTGGCCCTGGGGCTGCTGGTCGGCAAGACCGTCGGCGTGTCCGGATTCACCCTGCTGGCCACGCGACTCGGTCTCAGTTCGTTGCCGGCCGGCGTCACCAGACTGCACGTCGTCGGAGTGTCGATCGTGGCGGGCATCGGATTCACCGTGGCGCTGTTCGTGACGGCGCTGGCGTTCAACGGTTCCGCGGCGGGCGATGAGGCCAAGATCGGCGTCCTGGTGGCGTCCCTGGTGGCTGCGGTGCTCGGACTGATGGTGCTGCGGCTGGCCGGTCGCCGCGTTGTCGGCACGCTGGCGGCGTCCGGTCACCGCTAGCCCGTATCTTGCTGTCCATGGCCTCAGCCACCTCGCCGAAGCGGGTCGTCATCGTCGAATCGCCCACCAAGGCCACGACGATCGCCCGCTTCCTGGACGACAGCTACACCGTGGAGTCGTCCCGCGGCCACATCCGCGATCTCCCGACCAAGGCCTCGGAGATCCCCAAGGCCTACCAGGCCGAGCCGTGGGCGCGCCTGGGAATCGATGTGGAGAACGACTTCAAGCCGCTCTACGTGCTGAACAGCGACAAGAAGAAGACGGTGGCGTCGCTCAAGAAGCTCGTCGCCACGGCCGACGAGCTCTATCTGGCCACCGACGAGGATCGCGAGGGCGAGGCCATCGCCTGGCACCTGCTGCAGGTCCTCTCGCCCCCGCAACGGGTGACGGTGCGCCGGCTGGTGTTCCACGAGATCACTCCCGATGCCATCCGCTCCGCGTTGGCGAGCCCCCGGGAGATCGACCGGCGGCTCGTGGACGCGCAGGAGGCCCGCCGGCTGCTCGACCGGCTCTACGGCTACGAGGTCTCGCCGGTGCTGTGGAAGAAGGTGGCTCCTCGACTGTCGGCCGGGCGGGTTCAGAGCGTGGCGACCAGGATCGTCGTCGAGCGCGAGCGCGAGCGCATGGCGTTCGTGCCGGCCGGCTACTGGTCGCTCGACGTCACCGCGGCGACGGGGGTCGGCGAGCGGTTCGGCATGGCCGCGACCGCGGTCGACGGTGCCCGGATCGCGACCGGCCGGGACTTCGGTGCCGACGGGAAGCTGCGCGCCGGGAATGTCGTCACCCTCGACGGGCCGGCGGCGCGCCGGCTGGCCGAGGAATTGGACGGCGGGACCGCAGAGGTGACGTCTGTGGTGGCCAAGCCCTACCGGCGCCGCCCGGCGCCGCCGTTCATCACCTCCACGCTGCAGCAGGAGGCAGGGCGACGGCTGCGCCTGTCGGCCTCCGCCGTCATGCGCGTGGCCCAATCGCTCTACGAGCAGGGGTTCATCACCTACATGCGGACCGATTCGGTCACGCTCGCGGAGGTGGCCCTGAAGGCCGCCCGCGCCGAGATCGCCGCGCGCCACGGCACGGAGTTCCTGCCGTCGAAGCCGCGCCAGTACCGCAGCAAGGTCCGCAACGCTCAGGAGGCGCACGAGGCGATCCGGCCCGCCGGCGAGGAATTCGCCTCCCCCGAGTCGTTGCGCGGGCGACTGTCCCCGGTGGAGGCGGACGTCTACGGGCTCATCTGGCGCCGCACGCTCGCCTCGCAGATGACCGACGTCACCGGTGAGACCGTCACGATCGAGGCTGCGGCGCAGCTCGCGAGCGGACCCGAGGTCAGACTCGCCACCTCGGGCACGGTGATCGCCCACGAGGGGTTCAGGCGCGTCTGGGACCCCCAGCCGGCCGGTGCCGCGGGCGGGGCGAACGGCGGAGCGGGCGCGGAGGAGGCGCAGCGCCGCCTGCCACAGGTCGTGACCGGCGACGCGCTGGCGCTCTCGGCCCTGGAGGTGTCCAGCCACGAGACCCAGCCGCCCGCGCGATTCACCGAGGCCACGCTCGTCCGCCGGCTCGAGGAGTTGGGGGTGGGCCGGCCCTCCACGTACGCCACGATCATCACGACGATCACCGACCGCGGGTACGTCCGCAAGAAGGGAACGGCGCTGATCCCCACGTTCACCGCATTCAGCGTCGTGAGCCTGCTCGAGGGCCACTTCGGCGACTTCGTGGACTACGCCTTCACGGCCCGCATGGAGGACGACCTCGACGACATCGCCCGCGGCCGCCAGGAGTACCTTCCCTGGCTCTCGGTGTTCTACTTCGGCGCCGACGGTCATCCCGGCCTCAAGAGCCGGGTCTCGGACAATCTCGATGAGATCGATGTGCGGGCGGTCAACGCCGTGGCGATCGGCACCCACCCCGACGGGCGGCCCATCGAGGCACGGCTCGGGCGGTTCGGTCCGTACGTCACCTGCGGTGACGAGCGCGCCCAGCTCCCCGAGGACACCTCACCGGACGAGGTGACGGTGGATCTGGTGCTGGAGCTGCTCAGCCGGCCGGCGACCGGCCGCTCGCTGGGGACCGATCCCGCTTCGGGCCTGCCGGTCACCGCTCGCGATGGTCGCTACGGGCCCTACGTGCAACTCGGCCCGCCGCCCGAGACGCCCGACGCCAAGGCGGAGAAGTTCGCCTCGCTGTTCAGTTCGATGACTCTCGAGGACGTCACGCTGTCCGATGCGCTGCGGCTCCTCAGCCTGCCGCGGACCGTCGGGGCGGACCCCGCCGACGGCGTCGAGATCACGACGCAGGCAGGGCGGTTCGGGCCCTACGTGAAGAAGGGGTCCGAGACCCGTTCGCTGGTGACCGAGGAGCAGATCTTCGAGATCGGCCTCGAGGAGTGCCTCACGCTGCTGGCGCAGCCGCGCCGCGGGCGCGGTCGGGAGCCCAAGCCGCCGCTGCGGGAACTCGGGGACGATCCGGTCACCGGCCGCCCGCTCGTGATCCGTGACGGTCGCTACGGCCCGTACGTCACCGACGGGGAGACGAATGCGTCGCTGCGCGCGGGTGATGCGCCCGAGACCCTCACCCCGCAGCG
>JAPPKQ010000471.1 GCA_028819945.1 bacterium
ATCGTCGAATCTTCCGAACCTCTCGACGAACATCGGGTCCGCCCGGTCGGAATAACCGGAATCCACCGGGGCGGTTTCCGCGCCCGAGAAGGCCCCGGCCACGGAACTCAGAAAAGAAGAAGCCTCGAGGCCCGGGGTTCTGGATGCGGACAGCCTCGCGGAGACCCCGTCCAGGGCCTGCTGCGCCACCGTCCGCCCGAAGCGGCCGAGGAACGCCGCCGGCATCGGGTCGTCGTTGGTGATGGTGCCCACCGCGACCGCCTTCGCGATGGCGACCCTCTGTCCGTCCGGGAAACTCGCGTCCGTCAGCACCACCTCGAACGTCTCGTCCTCCTCGTCATGGCTGTCGTCGTGGACGCGCACGCAGAAGTACGCCCAGGTCCGGCCCGCCGGGATCGAGATCCGGTTGTACGGCAACGGATGGTAGTCCTGCCAGGGCCGCGCCGAGACCGGCGCCGAGTTCTGCGTCCTGCCCTTCAGCACGACCGCCCGGGTCTGCGCCGCCGACAGCTCCGCCCGGAAGCACATGAACGTGACGTTCCGGAAGCGGAGCCCCGCGCCCTCGGCCTGGGTCTTGTCCCGGATCGACACCGTCGGCCCCGCCGAGGCGTCGTTGTCCGCCACCGCCACCGCGGCGCTCGACGGGCTGCCGACCCCGTAGCCGTCCCCCGCCGCGATCACGGCCCGCACCTCGCCGTCCGGCTCGTCGGTGGAGTCGTTCCGCGTCTGCACGCTGTGCGTGCCCGTGCCCGATCCCGCGGCGATCGTCACCGTCTTCCGGCCTTCCCGGTTCGAATCGAGGAAGTTGCTCGAGGCCGCGTCCGAGATGTCCAGGTTCACCGTCAGCGGGTCCGTCGTGGCCCCGGTGCGCGTCACCGTGAACACCGCGGTGCCGCCCTCGGTGATCCCCGTGCCGCCCGCGATCGTGACCGTCGGCAGCGGATCGTCGTTGTCGCTCACCGCCACCGTCCCCGACGCCGGGGCGCCCACCCGGTAGTTCGTTCCGGCCCCGATGGTGACGCCCACCGACCCGTCTTCCTCATCTTCCGAATCGTCCGTCGTGGAAAGGGTCAGGGTGTAGGTCCCCGAAGTCGGGATCGTCACCGTGCGGGTTCCGGCCGTGATGCCGTAGTCTCCCTGCGTCGCCACCGTCACGCTCACCGGCAGCGCCGCCGCCGGGGCCGGGCTCGCCGTGAAGACGAAGGAGACGCTCCCGCCCTCCGTCGCCGCGCTCCCCGCCGCGACCGTCACCTCGGGCAGCGGATCGTCGTTGTCGCTGACCGTCACCGTCCCCGACGCCGGGTCGCCCACCCGGTAGTTCGTTCCGGCCCCGATGGTGACGCCCACCGACCCGTCTTCCTCATCTTCCGAATCGTCCGTCGTGGAAAGGGTCAGGGTGTAGGTCCCCGAAGTCGGGATCGTCACCGTGCGGGTTCCGGCCGTGATGCCGTAGTCTCCCTGCGTCGCCACCGTCACGCTCACCGGCAGCGCCGCCGCCGGGGCCGGGGTCGCCGTGAAGGTGAAGGAGGCGCTCCCGCCCTCCGTCGCCGCGCTCCCCGCCGCGACCGTCACCGCCGGCGTCGGCGCGCCGTCGTCGTCCAGGACCGCCACCGTGGCCGAGGCGGGGGTCCCCGCCGTGTAGCCCGTGCCGGTCCCCACCGTCACCGTGACGCTCCCGTCTGTTTCATCTTCTGCGTCGTCCTGCGTGGAAAGGGTGAGGGTGTGGGTTCCCGAGGCAGGGATCGTCACCGTGCGGGTTCCCGCCGTGACCCCGTAGTCCCCCGCCGTCGCCACCGTCACGCTCACGTCCAGGTCCGCCGCAGGCGCGGGGGTCGCCGTGAAGACGAAGGAAACGCTCCCGCCCTCCGTCGCCGCGCTCCCCGCCGCGACCGTCACCGCCGGCGCGTCCGGCGCCGGGTCCTCGATCGTCAGCACGCGCGGGTCCTGGGCGTTCCCGTCCGAGGGCCGCCACACCGTCCCCGCCACCGGCTGCCATTCCAGCGTCAGGCGCCTCGTGCCGGCCTCGCGCGAGGACCAGGTCACCTCGAAGCGGTCGTCGGTGATATTCCCGATGCGCAGCGCCGTGAAGTTGTTCCGGTTCAGGGTCTTCGGCCCGCCGCCGAACTGGATCCGGCCCGGCCCCGTCCAGCCCGAAGGCCGCGCGACCGTCACCGACCCGTCCGACACCGGCGCCTCCGCCGTGCCCGGCAGCGCCAGCGGCGTCCCGGGCGCCGGCTCGTCGTCGTCGGCGATCGCCACCGACGCCGCCGCCGGGTCGCCGCCCACGTAGTCCACGCTCTGCTTCAGCGACAGCCGCACCAGCCCGTCCTGGTCGTCGTCCCCGTCCTGCGCGGTCGCCACCGTCCAGGTCACCGAGGCCGAACCCGCCGGGATGTCCACCTCCTTGTCGCCCTCGTCCGCCGCCGCCACCGAGTCCCGCCCGGGCACCCGGCCCTCCTCCACCACGAACAGGACCGTCAGCGCCGCCGCCGTCGAGCCCGTGCGCGCGATCGTGAACACCGCGTCCGAGCCCTCCGTCACGCCGGCCGCGTTCCCCGTCACCGTCACCGCCGGCAGCACGGGGCCCCCGTCGTCGTCGGCGATGGTCGCCCTCGCCTCCGACGGGCTGCCCTTCACCACCCCGTCCGGCAGCGTCCCGAGGGCGATGTCGAAGCGCTCGGGCGCCTCGCCCTCCGTGTCCTCGGTGGTCTGGATCGTGAAGGCGTGGCTCGCCGCGTTCGCCGGGATCGTCACGCTCGCCGGGCAGGCCGCGTAGTCCGTCCCCGCCGTCGCCGTATCGTCGGTGCAGGCGATCCCCACCGCCGTGGCGGCGTCCCGCACCGGCGAGATCTCCAGCGTCACCGTCAGGGCGTCGCCCTCGTCCGCGCTGTAGCTCGCCGCGTCCAGGCTCACCGCCGGCGATACCGGCACGACCACCTCGTCCTCCCCCAGCACCCGGCCGAGGGGCACTTCCACCCGCTCCTCCCATCCGTCGCCGTCCCGGTAGGTCACCACCAGGGTCGCGTGCTGCCCCCCCGCCGACGCCGGCACCGTCCACGCGGGATCCTCGATGCCCCCCGCCGAATACAGCTGCGTCCAGTCCCCTCCCGGGGTGTCGGCCGCCGGATGCCGGAACCAGAAGTACTGGAACACGCCCCCCGCCCCGTCCGGGTCCGCGGCCGTCTTCTCCGCCGTCAGCGTCTCCCCGACGCGCACCTCCCCCGTCACCCGGAACGCGGCGCTGCCGGCCTGCTCGTGCAGCGTCACCGGATGGTCCCGCCGGTTCAGACTGTACCCGGTCCCGGCCTCGAGGGTCAGGACGATCCGCTCGCCGTCGTCCCCCGTCCCGTCGTCCACGATCCCGATCTCCAGGTCGGTGACCGGAAAGCTGAACGCGTCCGCCGCCTTGACCCCCGCCGGCAGCGTGAACGTCCCCGTCCCCGCCGCGCAGTCCGCCCCCGCGATCGTGTAGTCCACCCCGCAGGTCGCCGTGCCCCCGATGCTGTAGTTCACCTCCAGGTCCGCCGCCAGCTCGCGGGTGAAACTCACCTCCACCGTCACCGTCCCCGCGTCCTCCCGGAACTGGTTCCCCTGGCGCTCCCAGAACACCGTGGGCACGTCGCCGTCCGTCACCCGCACCGTCGCCGTGGACGGGTCCCCGGGGCCGTAGTCCGGCGGGTTCCCGCCGCCCGGGGCCACCGTCACCGTCACGTCCCCGTCCGGCTCGTCGGTCCGGTCGTTCCGCGTCGGCACCGGGTAGTCCGCCGACGCCTGGCCGGCGGGGATCGTCACCGTCCTCGACCCCTCGTTCCCCGCGTCCACGAAGTCCGACGGGGCCGCCGCGTCCGAAACCTCCAGGTTCACCGTCAGGGCCGACGCCGTCGAGCCCGCCCGGGTCACCGTGAACACCGCGTCCGAACCCTCGGCGACCGTCGCCGCCTTCGGCGCCACCGTCACCCCCGGGTCGTCGTTCAGGATGGTGTGCGTCGCCGTGGACGTGCCGATCGCCACGCCGTCCGGCGCCGTGCCCGCGAACGACAGGGTCCCGACGACCGTCTCGTCGGATTCCCGGTCGGTGTCGCCCTTGACGATGATGCCGAAATCAAAGCCGGTCGACGTCGTACGGCCCGCGACGATCTGGAAGACATGGCAACGGCTCGCCTGGGCCCGCAGGCCGCCCCTGTCGATGAATCCCGATCCGGGCTGGTAGTCGGCGCCGGCGGGAATCGTGCGGGCCCGGGTGAGATCCTGACCCGCCGTTCCGGACAGGCAGATCTGGTAGGCGACTCTCGCCCCCATCGGCCGGCTCAGGGTCGCCGTGAAGAGCCGGTCCGCCGTCCCCGAGTTCCCCTCGTACGCGTCCGCCGGGGCGGCGATGGAAAGGACCGCCGCGTCCCTCACCGCCACCCGCGCCCGCTTCGTGCGGTCGGAGTCGTAGGGGTAGTGCGTGTCCTCGTCGTAGGCGTCCTCGTACTGGTTGATGGTCCGGCCCTGCCCGGGCACGTAGTCGTTCAGGTAGGCCGTGTACCCGTCCTGCACGTACGCCTCCACCCGGCCGTCCGAAGAGGCCGACTCCCGCAGCACCGTCGGGACCGACAGCGGCGCGGAGCGCTGCCCCGCCGGGATCGTCACCCGCACCTGCCCGCCGGCCCCCGGGTGGAAGAACGGGCCCGAGACGCCCAGCACCAGCGGCACCTCCAGGTCCGACGCCGGGGCCACCGACGCGTTCACCGTGAACGACGCCGCCGTCCCCTCCGTCACCGACGCCGCGTCGGCCGTCACCGTCACCGTCGGGCGCGTGGGCTGCACGATCGTCACCGTCGCCTGGCTCACGGTCCCGGCCGTGATCCCCGTGGGCAGGGTGGAGGAGAGGGCCACCGTGAAGGTCTCGTCGGGCTCGGTGTCGAAGGCGTCCGCCAGGGTCCGGATCTGCAGCGTGCCCGTCGTCCGCCCCGCCGGGATGGTGAGCGTGTACGGGCCGTCCTCGTAGTCGACCCCGTTGCCGCTGGCGGTGCCGGCGGTTTCGCTGAATTCGATCGCCGTCGCCACCGGGCGGGCCCGGCTGAGCCGCACCTCCAGGCGCGCCGGGAGGCCCTCCTGGACCGTGGCCGTCGCCGAGGCGAAGCTCACCGCCGCGTCGTCGTCCTGGTAGGTCAGCCACGCGTTGTTGTCCGTGGCGTGGCGGTCGCCCCCGCCGCCGACGTTGGTGAAGGCGGTGTGGTCCCAGTCTCCGCTCGACTGGGGCAGCAGCGAGACGTTGAAGCTGCCGTCCGCCTGGTCGGCGTCGCCGTTGACCGTCGGCGTCAGGGTCAGCACGGCCTCCTGCACGATATCGGTGTCGTGGCCGGTGAAGCGCACGTAGAAGGTGTCGTTGTTCAAGCCGTACAGGGCCGCCCCGTGGCCCGTGACGGTCCCGGCGAAACTATGCGGATCCACGCTGGAGGGCAGGGTGACCCCCGTCGGGCCGCCGAACTCCACCGGCACCGCCAGCTTCTCGCCCGCACGCAGGCGCCGGGACAGGACCACCCTGACCCTCGCCGTCTCCGACGGGTGCTGCTCCACCAACGTCGAGTCCACCGCCTCCAGGCGGGCGATGGTGGGGTCGTCGTCCATCATCGTGATGACCTTCGAGGACGGACTGGCCACCGTGTAGCCGTCGCCGGGCAGCAGCGTGCAGGTCGCGCTCCCGTCCGGCTCGTCCGTGCTGTCCCGGTATGCGGCGGGAGCAAAAGGTGTGCTGATTCCCGAAAAAGCCCTGTAAGTCAGGTCGCCCCGACCGGAGGGCCGGAGCCAGTCGCCGTCCTGGGTGACCCGCAGGTTCAGGACCGGACGCAGGGTCGTGCCGACGGGATTCCGTATCAGGGCGCAAGGGATGCCCTGGCTGCCTTCCGTGAAACTGCCCGTCGCCGAACCGAAGCTGAACCCCGGCAGGTCGCCGGGGCCGTCGGTGATGACGATCGTCACCGCGTCGTCGTCCCCCGCCGCCGTGCCCGCCGGCAGCGTGCCCAGCTCCACCACCACCGTCTCCGCGGGCTCGTCCGGGCTGTCGGCCGCGGCCGTGAACGTCGCGGTCCCGCTTCTGGACCCGTTCGCGATGGTGATCGAGGCCGGCACCGTGTAGTCCCCCGACCCCGCCGTCGTGCCCGTCGTCCTCACCTGGATCGGAATCACCAGGGCCCCCCCGGAATCGTTGGCCGCGCCCCGGGTCGCCGTGATCGTCACGCTCGAACCCTCCGTCACGTAGCCGCCGCCCGATACCGACAGGTTGACCTTGGAGAGGGCGTGTCCATTGACCGCGAAGCGGAGGACCTGGGTGTGAGAAACCCAGTTCGATCCCGGTCTGTACCGGCTGCCGTCGGCGATGGACCAGCCCGCCGCGCCGGTCTGGGAATCGGAATCGGTCAGGCCGTAGGAGGCGCGCGTCAGAAAGCCGAGACCGCGATTCATCCGGATGAAGTAGGAGGTGTTCGCGGCCAGGACGGTGTTCGCCGGCGCGGTGAAGGTGTTGACGGCGTTGGCCGTCAGGCTCGCCGGATTCGTGAGCGTCGCCACCAGGGCGCCGGGGTTCGTGCCGCCGCCTGTCCAGAGTTCCACCAACACGGTCCTGCCGCTGGCGACGGTCTCTATCGCCACGTCCACGGACGTGAGCAGGTAGCCCGCGCCGTTGCTCCCCGTGGTGAACTTCGTCGACCAGTCCGTGTTTTGTCTGGAGGCGTATATGGACGCCGCCTTGGTTGCAACCCCCCAGCTTCGCGTTTTGACAGTT
>JAPPKQ010000144.1 GCA_028819945.1 bacterium
GCCGGGGCGCCGCCTGGGCCGACTCGCCCCGGCAGGTGGCCGAGGCGTCGGACGTGATCTTCACCATCGTCGGCTACCCGTCCGACGTCCGTGAGGTGATCCTCGGCAGCGACGGCGTGCTCGCCGGCTGCGGCGGCGGCGAGATCATCGTGGACATGACCACCAGTGAGCCGTCGCTGGCGGTCGAGATCGCCGAGACCGCCGCGGCCCGGGGCGTGGCGTCCGTGGACGCCCCCGTCTCGGGCGGGGACGTGGGAGCCCGGGGGGGCACGCTGTCGATCATGATCGGCGGCGACGCCGAGGTGGTGGCCTCGCTGGCGCCCTGCTGGGAGGCCATGGGGCGCACCTGGGTGCACCAGGGGCCGCACGGCGCCGGCCAGCACACCAAGATGGTCAACCAGACGCTCATCGCCGCCGGCATGATCAGCGTCTGCGAGGGCCTGCTCTACGCCTGGCAGGCGGGGCTGGACCTCGAGACGGTCATGGAGTCGGTGGCCAGCGGGGCGGCCGGCAGCTGGTCGCTCTCCAACCTGGGCACCCGCATGATCGCCGGCAACTTCGACCCCGGCTTCTTCGTGGAGCACTTCGTCAAGGACATGGGCATCGCCCTGGCCGAGGCCGACCGCATGGGCCTCGACCTGCCGGGCCTGCGCCTCGCCAGCGAGTTCTACGACCGCCTCATGGCCGCCGGCCGCGGCCGCCTCGGCACCCAGTCCCTCATCCTCGCCCTCGCCGAACTCTCACGCCTCGACTGGACAGCGCGCTGAGGCGCCCTCCCCGGGTTGCGGCGAAGATCACCCAAGCACGGGCGGCCATGCGGTCTTCATCGCCGCCGACTCGCTCGACTTGGCGTGAAGCGAACGTCAGGCCCGAATACGGATCCGCGGGTCCTCCACGATCCGAGCTTGCCGGCCCTCCCTGTGCACGACTCCCGAACGCGCTCTCCGACCTGGGTGGCCGCATGATCGCCAGCGGCTCTCGTGGGACGGTAGCGTTTGTGTGGATTAGTAGGCTAAGTGAGTTATAGTAGCGTTTCTGAGAGAATGTAGGCTTAGCGAAGATCAGTCGGTCGGCGGATCGAGCGGAGGGGGATGTCGTGTTCGAGAACCAGCATCGCGTCGTCGAGGACGAACTGCGCGAACTGCTGGCGGTGCTGCCGGCGATCAGCATCGAAGGTGCCCGTGCCGTCGGCAAGACGTGGACGGCGAGCAGGCACGCAAACACCGTCTACGAGCTCGACGACCCGGACACACTGGATCGCGTCCGCACCGACCCCCGGCTACTGATCGAGGGCGAGCCGCCGATCCTCATCGACGAGTGGCAGCGATATCCGGCCTCGTGGGACATCGTCCGTCGGGCCGTGGATGCGGACTTCGGCGCCGGACGGTTCATCCTCACCGGATCGACGAGGCCCGAGACCCGCCCCACGCACTCCGGCGCGGGGCGCATCGTCACCCTGCGCATGTGGACGACGACCCTCGCCGAACGTCGTCCGCGGCCGGACGCCGTCAGCCTGCGCGAACTCCTGAACGGTGACGTCGACCCTGTCGACGGGCGCACCGATCTCACACTGGAGGACTACGCAACCGAAATCATCGCAGGCGGCTTCCCCGGCTGGCGCCACGTCACAGGACGACCTCTGGCCCTGCTGCTCGACGGCTACCTCCACCGCCTCGCCGAGCACGACTTTCCGCTCGCCGGCCACAGGGTGCGCAACGTGGCGGCCCTGCGCCGCTGGCTCATCGCCTACGCCGCCGCCACGGCCGGGACCGCCTCCTACGAGACCATCCGCGACGCGGCCACCTCCGGCGAGGGCGACAAGCCGGCCAAGACCACCACCATCGCCTACCGCGACACGCTCGAAGCGATGTGGCTGCTGGAACCGCAGCCAGCCTGGCTTCCCGCTGGGAGCCACCTGACCCGCCTCAAACGCAGCCCCAAACATCACCTCGCCGACACCGCCCTCGCCGCCCGCCTCCTCAACGCAACCGCGGGATCACTGATGAGCGGCTCGACGAGTGCGCCCGCCGGAAGGAGCGGCACAGGTCTGTTGGGCGCCCTGTTCGAATCGATGATCGTCCACGACATGCGGGTCTACGCCCAAGCGGCCGGCGCCCGGATCTCCCACATGCGCACCTGGAACGATCAGCGGGAGATCGACATCGTTCTGGAGGCCGAGGGCGGGGTGGTCGCCGTCGAGGTCAAGCTGGGCACCGAGGTGACCCGTCACGACACGCGTCACCTCCGCTGGCTGCGCGACCGGCTGGGCCCGGCCCTGCTCGACGCCGTGGTCGTCACAACCGGCGCCGACGCCTACCGCGACCCCGACGGCATCGCCGTCATCCCCGCCGCGCTTCTCGCTCCCTGAACAACGCTGTGCGCGCCGACCGGTGAAGGAGATTCGCACGACCGGCCGCCGGGCACAACTGCCGCTGCTCCTGCACTAGCCCGCGCAGCCAAGGCCCTCACATGACAACCAGCCCAAAAAGCCGCCGGCCAAACCCGAACGGTATCCCCGGTGCTGTTCGGGTTGAGAGGCCCGCGGGTCAGTCGCCGTCGTAGAGGCGGTCGAGGTCCACCAGCTCCACGTCGGGGCGGGCCGCGGCAGCCGCGACAAGTTCCGGAGCGAAACCCTCCAGGGAGAACAGCAGCCGCTTGGACGTGGCGGGCAACGACACCTGCTTCCTCTCGGCGAGCAGACCGGCCGCCCGGTCCAAGCCTTGAAGATCGCCCACTCCCAGCCGCGACGTCTTGGCCTCACCGAGCACCTGCAGCACAGTGCCCCGGAGGGACCCTCCACCGGCGTCTCGCGCCGCGGCCGCCACGTCCACCTCGAAGGATCGTGCGCGGTCCCTGTCGTGGACCTGCACGCGCCCCGCCGGCCCAACTTCGCCGCCCAGAGTCTCCTCGGCGGCGTAGTGGTCCACCCAGCGCCGACAAACCAACTCGAAGTGCGGGCCGAGCACCTTCGACCGGTAGGTCGCACCGGAGGCGGCCCACACATCATCGGCGCGGCGATCCTCCAGCAGTGCTCGGTTCCGGCGACTGATCAGATGGTGGAAGCGCACGATCGGATCCGCAACCCGGTATGTGGGCCGCCGCGCCGTCACCAGATCGTCGGTCCGTTCGATGAAGCCGGCCGAGAGCATCACGTCCAGGTGGTAAATGATGTCGCCGGGCAACCGGCCAACGGCCTCCGCGATCCGACCCTGCGAAGCTCGCCCCGCCGCGATGGCCTGCAGCAGGGAGTAGTACGGCGCCTCGACAGTAACGCGGGGGTCCTCGCGCAGCAGGTACTCGTCTTCCCGGAACAGCGCATGAGACGGGTTCAGCACCGTCGCCGCGAGCCAGGCGGCCAGATCTCCAGAGCGGCGCGGAATGCCTGCGAAGCAGGCCAGATCCTTGTAGCCCGCGGCACCTCCCACTACCGAGTCCACCGCGAAGGCCGCCGCCGGATCCTCGATGCCCCAGAACCCTCGGGCGCTGCGATAGTCGAACGACGCCAAGGGCATGTCCAAGGTCGCCCGGCCGCGCAGCGGCGAGGTGCCGCTGAGAATCCCGGTCATGACCGACATTGCCGAGCCGCAGACGACGATGGTCACTGGCGAGTCGCGCCGCGGGTCCGGGTCGGCAGCCGCCTCGTCCATGACGGCCTGCAGCGCCGAATCCAGTTCGGGGCTGCCGCGGCGCAAGTACGGGTACTCGTCCAGCACAAGCACCTTTGGACCGTTTCGCGCCTCGCCAAGCAGAGCAGCGGCATACTCCAGAGCGGTGTGCCAGTCGTCGAGGCGCAACGGCGCATGCGCCTGATGGCGCCTCAAGGAGTCAGCGAAACGCTCCAAAGCCGACCGGCGTTCCTCCTGCAGGGCCAAGTGGTACACGCCGCCGGTGACCTCCACGAGGCGTCTCAGCAAGAAGCTCTTGCCATAGCGGCGGCGTCCGTACACGATGCTGAGGCGCAACGGCGGGCCGGTAGCGGAGACGAACCGGCTGAGGTCTCCCCATTCGACTTCACGGTCGTACAGACCGTCCGGCTTCGGCAGCACCCTGATCCCCGAGTCTCCAGCTGTTCGACTACAAGTATATAACTCCACTTATACGAAATGAAATAATATATTCACGACACCGTCCGGCGGGAGCAGCCGGTCGTCAGGCAACCGGCAAGGCGTGGCCACTGCCCGCTCAGGAGCGGCACACATCTGATGTGCGCCACCAGCGGGCCCGCACTCCCGTCACAAGTCGGCCGAGTACTGCGGGGCCGCACACCGGCGCGCCAGGTTGGACCGAGAGAGCCGGCAGGCGATTGACAGGCTGTCGCAGCCCTGGGGTAGCTTCACGCGCGTCGGCACATCGGCGGATTGGGGCGACGTGACCTACCAGATCTTCGAGGCGGAGACCTACTGGGAGTGCATCGATTCGCTCCGCCGCGACGACACGCACAAGTCAAACCTGATCGACACGCTGGCGGAACTGCGACGGCAGCCGTTTCGCAATCCCAAGCTCAGCACGCACGAGATCGGCTCGGCCACGAACGGTCGCAAGCTCTTCTCCTCCGACGTCGGAGGGCGGGCCGGCGATCGGCGGATTGTCTGGCAACTCTTCAACCGGACGATCGTCGTCCTGCTTTACGGAACCCACAAGGTGCAGGATCGAGCCAAGCGGATGCGCGTGGACTTCGACACCGAGAGACGAATGGTGCAGGTCTACGAGCGGGCCGTCGAGGTGGCCGCCGACCGGCCGTACGGCGAGGTGCGGTCGAAGGCGGGCAGGCTTTTCATGGCCTGGACCGACCGCGAGCTGTTGGCGGGAGGCTTTCCGAGTCCCGCCGTAGAGCATCTGCGTCGCCTGGACACCGTCGATGAGCTGTTCGCGCTGGAGCCGGAACTCGGCGCCGGCAATCTCGAGCGCGCCTTCGATCTGGTAGCCGGCGAGCCGCCGTCCAGAGAAGCTGCATTGGCCGCGCCGCTGCCGACTGACGCCAGAGCCGACCGAGCCCCCGACGGCGTCGCCGCGCGGGAGGAGGTCGCCGAGGGCGACGAAACGCCCGATGGCGTCGCCACGGGAGAGGATGACGCCGAGGCCGAGGCGCCTGTCGCCACGGCGGAGGACTTCGAGCTGGAACGGTTGCTTCACGACGAGCAGGCCGGAGCGTCGTTCACCAGAGTCGAACCCGAATTCCTGGCCGACGTGGTCGGTCGGCCCATCGAGGACTGGATGGTCTTCCTGCCAGCGGACCAGCGCGGCGCGGCGACGCGGCGCTACCAGGGACCGGCCCGAGTGCGCGGCGCGGCCGGTACCGGCAAGACCGTTGTAGGCCTGCACCGTGCGGCCGAGTTGGCGGTGCGCAACCGCTCGCTCGCTGCCCGCCGGCGCGAACACCCCGGCGATGAAGCGGAACCTGTGCCGCCGGTGCTCTTCACGACTTACATCAAGTCGCTGCCCCCGGTGTTCGAGTCACTCTATGAGCGGCTGCCGGGCACCCGAGCCGGTGAGGTCGAGTTCATCAACGTGGACCGGCTCGCCCGGCGGATCTGCAACGAGGCTGGCGACAACGCGTTCGTCAACCCCAGCCCGGCGACATGGCTGTGCTGGCACCGTTCAACACCTCGGTCAACAGCGTCCGTGCGCGCCTGCGGGGCCACGGCGTCGACGTGCAGTCACTGGAGGACTACAACGGCCGACCCAACGACCGGGTGAAAGTCGGCACCTACCACCGCGCCAAAGGGCTCGAGTTCAAGGCGGTGTTCCTGCCCCACATGGGCCGTTTCCCGCCGCAGGCGAGGAAGGGTTCGAGCACCGAGGAGGCCGCCGAGGACCACGAGTTGGCCGTCTCGCAGCTGTTCGTGTCGATGACGAGGGCCCGCGACCTCGTCGTGGTGCTCCACGGCAGCAGGCTCAGCCCCGTGATCACTCCCGCCGCCGCCCACTTCGAGCGAGTTGCCTTGTAGAACCGGCACTGCGCGATCTAGTGGAACACCTCGGCGCCGAGCGCTCCGCCGTAGACACGGAGGTCACGTACAACCAGCGACTCGAACAGGACTCCGAACGTCTCGGGGTCTGCCAGCAGTCGCTCGGGGGAGGCTCGCAGAAGGCTGGCCGCAAGCGACGGATCGACGAAGTGTCGCTTCGGTGCCCGGCGCAGCGTCGCACGCGAGCGCAAACTCACCGACCACGGCTGTTGATCCTCCACCACGAAGACCCGCTCCAGAGCGTCGAGACAAGCGCGGACAGTCGCCCGGCTGAGCGGGGTGTCACCGCCCGCGTCGGCAGCCAGAGTCGTCGACTTCGCCTCGGCTGACACGTTGCGCGCTATCGACCGCATCAACCGCCGCACGGCACCCGGTCGGTGGCGGACCCCGGTCGTGGCGCTCAGGTCCAGGCGGACGATCTCGTTCAGATAGTCACCGACCGCGAGCCGCGCTCTTGACTCGTCGAACTCGAGGCTCGCGGGCCATCCCCCATTGCAGATCGCCGACGCAATCGAGCGCAGCCCGACATCTGATCGGGGCGGCACCGACGCACTTTCGCCTACGAACAACTTCCCGAGCGAATCTTGCCCGAAACTCCGGATCGCGGTCCGGAGCCGCTGGGCGCACACCCTCTCCGGTGATGCACCATCCGATACCGTCGGCGGCGTGGATTCGCTCGGTCGAGTTGTGCCGCAGGCGGGGCGGCATGGCGGTGACGGGCCGGCTGTGGCCCGGGCGTTGGGCCTTGATCCCGCCTCACTGCTGGACCTCTCGCAGAAC
>JAPPKQ010000426.1:0-4990 GCA_028819945.1 bacterium
AGCGTAGACAGAGCGAGCCGACGGCCCGGCCCGAGGCCGCCCGAGCGGAGCGGGAAGCCGAGGCGCGGCGGGCCGCGGAAGCCGAACTCGCCGGACTGGCGAACGGGGTCGGCGGCGACGTCGCTGAGCACACTCCTCGAGGCCCCGACGCGAAAACCGGCGAGACAGGCCGGTGACAGGGCGGGTACAGCGAACCGCTTTCCGGGCGAACGGGGTCAGACGCACTCGGCGCCACCGGGCCGGTACCGTGGATCGATGGCCGTTCGCCAGTTGCTGACCGACGTCGTGATCGTCAACGGCGACGGGCGGACCGAGCCCTACGAGGGCGACGTGTTGATCGACGGCGACCGCGTCACGCATCTGGGGGCGGTGCCCGCGGGCGCCGCCGGCGGGGCGGAGCGGATCATCGACGGGAAGGGCCGGGTGCTGGCGCCGGGGTTCGTGGACACGCACAACCACGGGGCCCTCGGCGGCACGCGCATCGGCGAGCACGGCATCCCCATCACCTGCGAGATGGCCCTGCGGGGCGGCGCGACCAAGCGGATCTGCGGATCCGACGGGCTGTCACCGGCACCGATACCACCGGCCCAGCGCGACGAGTACGCCGCCCAGCTCGTCCCCCTCGACGGATCGATCGGCGAACCGTGGTCCTGGTCGACGGTGGCCGAGTTCCTGGCCTGGCACCGGGGGCGCTCGGTCACCGACATGGGCATCCACCTCGGGCACAGCGCCGTGCGCCGCGTCGTCATGGGGAACACCGCCCGCGTGGCCGACGACCAGGAACTGCGGGACATGTGCGAGGTGATCCGCCGCGAGGCCCCACTCACGCTGGGGCTGTCCACGGGGCTCGTCTACAACCCTGCGGTGTACTGCGACCGCCGCGAGTTGACGCTCCTCGTCTCGGCCTTCAACGACGTCAAGCCGGGGGCGCTGTTCCCGCACTTGCGCTCGGAGAGCGACGAGATCGTCAACGCCCTCAACGAGGTGCTCATCCCGGCTTTCGAGGGCGGCGGCGGCTACTGCAACGAGCACAGCAAGATCGCCGGCCGGCGCAACTGGGACAAGTACAACGACCTCGTCGACCTGATCGCCGAGGCCGCCGACTTCATCCCGACGATGGAGAACATGTACCCCTACCCCGCCGGCAGCACCACCGGCGACGCCATCTTCCCCCCCGAGGTGCGCGCCGGGCTCCGCGAGGAGTTCCAGGCCCGCCACGGCGAACCCAACGCACGCCGGACCGCCTACGAGCGGATCCGCGGCGACACCACCGCCTGGGACAACTTCGTGGACTTCTGCGGCGGCCTCGACGGAGTCCAGGTCGCGGGCGTCCGCAGTGGCGTCGGCGACGACTTCCTGGGCAAGCGGCTCGGCGACGTGGCGAGGGCCGCCGGGCACCGGGACCTGGCCTCCTTCGCCGCGCACGAGGCCGTCATCGACTTCTTCGTGGCCAACCGGGGCGAGATCACGATCATCACCCACTACGGCAACGACGCCACCGTCGAGCGGTTCTTCCGCCGGCCCAGCATGGCCATCTGCACCGACGGCCTGATGCCCGGACCGGGCCAGAAGCCGCATCCCCGCTCCGTCGGATCCTTCCCGAAGGCGCTGCGCATGGCCCGGGAACTGGAGATCCCGCTGCAGGAGATCATCCACCGGATGAGCACGCTGCCCTGCCGGTTCCTGGGACTCGAAGACCCTGTCCTGCGCCCGGGCGCCGACGCCTCACTGGTGCTGTTCGACTGGGAGAACGTGCGGGAACGCAACGGCTTCGAGGAGCCACTGATCCCCCCGGAGGGAGTCGACGCCGTCTGGGTGCACGGCGACCTCGTCTACGCCGACGGCCGCTTCCATCCGCCGAGCCCCTTCGGTGGCCGCATCCTCACCTCGCCGGACCACCGGTCCTGAACGGGTCAACCCGACACCACACCGCCACGGGCGAACGGGCCGAACAACTCGCCGGAGGTGATCGGACCGCCGGGCCGTGGGTCCGGCCTTCGCCGGAGCATCGCACGAGGGCCATGTCCACGAGCACGACCCGGCGGGCGCCCCAGCGGTCGGTCAGGCGCGCCGCTGGACTCATCGCCAGCCAGGTGCAGCCGTAGTTCACGGTGGACAGGAGGCCGACCTGCCAGTAGTCGAGACCGAGGTCGGTGCGGAGGGCGACGATGATGAATCCCGGCAGGAAGCCCACCGCCGAGCCCACCGCCATCGCCACGGCGCTGCCCGCCGCCGCCGCCAGCCGCCGCCGGTGTCCCTCCTCTCTCACGGGAGCAAGCTAACCGGCCGGCGATCGTCGTCCCGGAACGGCCGCCGGCCCGCTCAACGATCCAGCCCTGCGACCACGCGGCGGGCCGGCAGTCCGAGTTCCGGCCGCCTACACCAGCACGCCCAGGGGGACGGCGGCGATCCGGTCGTCGATGCGGAAGGCGGCGGTGCCGGGATGGACCATCAGCCCGGCCCGGAAGTCGTCGCCGAGCCTGTCCCGCAGAGCCGACAACTGCCGGGCGTCGGCGCGGCCCACGGACTCGGCCAGCTTGGCCTCGAAGGCGAGGACGCCGCCGTCGGGGAGGTCGGCCACCAGATCGATCTCGTGGTCGCCGCCGGCCGAGCGGAGGTGACCGAAACGCCACGAGAGGCCGAACGCGTCGGCGGCGGCCCTGATCTGGCCCACGACGACGCTCTCGAACAGCTCCCCGAGGCGGGTCCGGCGCCCGCGCAGGACCTCCGCCGTCTCGTGGTGGTCGGCGGCCGCCAGCGCCGGATCGACCAGATGCCGTTTGGGCCGCCTCGTGAGCCGCTTGAGCCGGTTGTGGGACCATCCCGGGAGCTCTTCGATCAGCCCGAGGCGGCTCAACAGGTCGTAGTAGGCCTCGCCGGTGGCCTTGGCCACTCCCGCCGCGTGGTGGATGGTGGCGTGGTCCGCGGTGGTACCGACCACGGCACCGTAGGCCCGCAGGTAGTCGCGAAGCTTGCCGGTGTTGCGCACGGTCGAGGTGATCTCGGCCGGATCCCGGGCCACCGCCAGGTCCAAGTAGGCCCTGAGCGCCTCGTGATGGTCGGAGCGGTCCATTCCCAGGTAGCCGGGCAGCCCCGACTCCACCGTCGGGGCAACCTGCTCAGCCGGGGGCAGCGGCGAGCCGCTGGGCGGTGCTGGTCTTGCCTGCGCCGCGCACACCCTCAATCAGGCACGCCGGATGGATCTCGAGCAGGCGGGCCAGGCGCCCGTCGATGTGGCGCCGCAAATAGTCCATACATAAAAGGCTAGTAGACCATCCACAATGTGGATATGCCATTTCCCAAACTCGTAGCCCACCGATCAGGGACTCGGGAGGCGTCGCTCAGCGAACGCTCACCAGCGGTTCAGGTACCGTCGTCGAGGTAACCGATGACGTCCCCCACCGGGATCATGTCCTCGCCGGCGTCGTGCACGATCTCCACCAGCGTGCCGGTGGCGAGTGACTCCATCTCTATGACGATCTTGTCGGTCTCGATCTCGGCGAGGGGCTCGCCGCGCCGCACCTCGCCGCCGACGATCACGAGCCACGACTCGATGCGCCCCTCGGTCATGTCGTAGCCCAGCTTGGGCATGTGGACCGCGATGCGCATCAGCGGCACACCGAGCGGACGGCCTCGGCGATCCGCTCGGCGCTGGGGATCATCGCGTCCTCCAGCGGCGGGCTGTGCGAGATGAGGATCTCGGGCATGCTGACCGCCACCGGCGGCGCCGCCAGGTCGGAACCTGCCGTGGCGAGACGGGAGATGATGGCAGATCCCCAGCCGCCGTCGTGGTACTGCTCCTCGGCGATGACGAGGCGTCCCGTGCGCGCCACGCTCTCGGCCACGGTCGCCATGTCGAGGGGACGCAACCAGGAGATGTCGATCACCTCGACGTCGATGCCCTCGTCGGCCAGCGCCTCGGCCGCCTCGAGGGATCGGTGGACCATTAGCAAAGACGCGACGACCGTGACGTCGCTGCCGGGGCGCACCACGACCGCCTTGCCGATCTCGGCCAGTTGGTCGTCGCCGCGCACCACCGGACCCTTCCGCAGGTGCATGGCCTTGTGGTCGAACACCACGACGGGGTTGTTGTGGGCGATTGCAGCGCGCAGCAGCCCGTAGGCGCCCTGCGGGGAGCCGGCCACGGCGATCTTCAGGCCGTAGAACTGCAGGAACCAGGATTCGCCGGTACTGGAGGTCTGGGCGCCGAACCGCCCGCCCCCGCCGCCGCTGGCGCGCACGGTGACCGGCGCCGAGGTCTGCCCACCGGACATGAACCGCCAGCGCGGCAACTCCATGGCGATGGCGTCGTAGGCGGTCGGCAGGAAGTCGCTGAACATGATCTCGGTGACCGGCCGCAGTCCGGTGAGCGCCATGCCCAGGGCGATGCCGCAGAAGCCGTTCTCGGCGATGGGCGTGTCGAAGACCCGATCGGCTCCGTACTTGTCGTAGAGCCCGACGGTCGTCTTGAAGGGTCCGCCGGCCTTGGCGATGTCCTCGCCCAGCAGCAGGACCGTCTCGTCGGCCGCCATGGCGTCGTCGAGGGCCAGCCGGATGGCCTCCCGGTACGTGATCACCTCGGCGCCGTCGGTCGCCACCGATTCAGTCTGCGAAGACATAGTCCCGGGCCTGATCGAGCGTCGGCCACGGTCCCTCAGCGGCGCGATCGGCTGCGTCGTCCACCTCGCGCTGGAGCCGCTCGCGGATCTCGTCTACCTCGCCGGACGCGCCGATGCGCTCGGCGAGGATGCCGATGGGGTCCCGCTCCTTCCAGGCGTCCAGCTCGCCGGGGGGCCGGTAGGCGCCGGGGTCGGTGCGCGAGTGGCCGCGGTACCGGTAGGTCTGGGCCTCAATCAACGTCGGCCCGTCACCGGCGCCGGCCCCCGCCCGGGCCAGCGCCACCCCCGCCGGGGCGGGGCTGGGGGGCGGGCCGGGCCCGCCGGGGTGGGCCCAGGCGGTCGCCGGGGGCCGGGGGGGGGTGGGTTGCACC
>JAPPKQ010000426.1:5000-6709 GCA_028819945.1 bacterium
GGGGGGGGGGGGGGGGGGGGCGGGGGGCGGGGGGGGGGGGGCCCACCCCCCGGGGGCCCCGCCCCGGGCGGGGGCCGGGGGGGGGGGCCGCCCCCACGACCTCGTGGACGGCGATGGCGTCCTGGCCGTCCACGACGGTGTGCGCCATGCCGTACGCCGTGGCCCGGTGGGCGATGGATGCCTCCGGAGGCAGGGCCGTGGAGTCCCGGAAGGGCGTGTATTCGCCGTACTGGTTGTTCTCGATCAGGAACACCACCTGGGAGCGCCAGAGTTGCGCCATGTTGAGGGCTTCGTGGAAGGCGCCGATGTTGCACGCCCCGTCGCCGAAGAAGCACATGGCGATGCGGTCCTCGTTGCGCAGTCGGGCGGTCATGCCCGCCCCGGTCGCCACCGGGATCCCGGCGCCGATGATGGCCGGCGAGCCGATCATCCCCAGAGAGGCGTCGATCACGTAGCTGGAGCCGCCCATGCCCCCGCAGGCCCCCGAATCGCGACCCATGATCTCCGCGAAGAACGCCTCGAGGTCCATGCCGCGGGCCAGGGCGTGGTGATGGCCCCGGTACGTGCAGAGCAGCCAGTCGTCGGCCGTGAGCGCGCCGATGGCGCCCACCGAAGCGGCCTCCTGACCCTGGCAGAGATGCACGGTCCCCGGCACGAGGCCCTGCATGTAGATCTCCATCACCTTGTCCTCGGCCAAGCGGATGAGGACCATCTGCTCCAGCCAGGAGCGCAGAACAGCCTGGGACGGCGCGGTCATGTCACACCACCTCAGCGACGGCGGCCGCCGGCGGCGAGCTAGTGCTCGTACTCCTCCATGAGCTCGACATAGTTGCCGTCGGGGTCCGTGCAGAAGCACACGCTGACCGAGCCCTCGGTCAACTCGAAGTTGACGGGCCCGGAGATGAATGGCACGCCCTTCGCCTTCAACTCCTCCACCGCGCCGGGCAGGTCGTCCACGACGAGGGCGAAGTGGCAGGATCCCACCGAGCCCATGGGGGTGATGTGCGTCTGCCCCGCGGGCTCGTAGTACTCCAGCAGGTCGATCAGGACCTCGGGGCTCTCCGGCGCCAGCAGCCGCGTGGACTGCGCACGGGCGCCCTTCAGCCCGTTGGCCTCGTCCACCTTGTCACCCTCGAGCTGGTGGTTCTCCGCCAGGCGCAGTCCCAGCTTGCCCACGTAGAACTCCAGCGCCCGCTCGGTGTCGCTGACCGTTACCGCCATGTGGTCGAACGTCTTGACCTTCATACGCACACACTCCTTGTGATCGTGCCGGCGGCAACGTCGCGCCCGGCGGCCCGAGGCGCTGCCCCCCTCCCTGGCGCGAGCATAATGGCCCCCCTAACCTGCGCAAGCGGGCCGCTCTGTCGCTACCGGGCCGTCAGACCGCCGTCCACGAGGAACACGGCGCCGGTGGTGAACGAGGACTCATCGGCGGCCAGGTGCAGCACCGCTTGGGCGATCTCCGCCGGGTCGCCGATCCGGCCCAGCGGGTGCATCGCCTCCAGGGCCGCCAGTTGCTCGGCGCCGAGGGCATCCAGCATCGGCGTGCGCATCGTGCCCGGACACACGGCATTGACGCGGATGCCCTCGGCGGCGTGGTCGAGCGCCATGCAGCGCACCAGACCGATCACCGCGTGCTTGGACACGTTGTAGGCCACCTGTCCCCGCTGGCCGATGACCCCCGAGGCCGAGGCGATGCAGACGATCGA
>JAPPKQ010000010.1 GCA_028819945.1 bacterium
CCGACCGCATCGACCTGCGCATAGCCCCGGCGCTGGAGACGCTGCGAGCCCTGCCGCCCGGGCCCGAGGTGGGCTTCGCCTTCATCGACGCCGACAAGGCCAACTACATCAACTACTACGAGGAACTGCTGCCCCGGCTGACGCCCAGGGGCGTGATCCTGGTGGACAACGTGCTCTGGGGAGGCGGCGTGGCCGACCCCGACCAGGACGACGACACAACCGAGTCGCTGCGCGCCTTCAACGCCCATGCGGCAGCCGATCCTCGCTCGCAGGTGGCGATGCTGCCCGTCGGCGACGGGCTGACGGTCATCACGCTGCGCTGAGCCGTCAGCTGACCAGCGGCGCCGTCGCCCTCCGCGCGGACCGGACCGCCGTCCCGGATGCGTCAAGTCGGCGCCCATAGCATCGGCGGCACATGATCCGACCCGATCTTTCCCGCCTGCGGCCCCTCTGGCGACGGATCCTGGCGCTGGCGGACGAGTTCCGCCGTCACTGGCTGCGGGTACGGCTGCCGGGGCTCTCCGCCGAGATCGCGTTCTACGCCCTGCTGGGGCTGTTCCCGGCGGTGATCGTCTTCGCCGGAGCCCTCGGCTCTCTGGACGCCATCATCGGCGCGGGCGCCGCCGCCGATGTCGAGAACTGGCTGCTGGACCGCGTCATCGAATCCTTCGGCGCCGACAGCACGCTGCGCCGGACCGTCACCGACCTGTTCACCCAGTCCAACGCCGGTGTGATCACCCTGGGTGCCGTCCTGACGCTGTACGCCTCGTCGCGCGGCTTCATCGCCGTGGTGCGCGCCCTCGACGTGGTGTACGGCCACGAGCACCGCCGGCGCTGGCTCTCCACCCGCATCGTGGGCTTCACCATCACCATCGTGACGGTGGTCGTTGCGGCGCTGGTGGCCGTCATGGTGGTGGTGGGACCGCTGCTGGGGAGCGGTCAGGAGGTCGCCGCACGCGTCGGGCGAGGTTCGGGGTTCGCCACGGCCTGGGTGTGGCTGCGCTGGCCGCTGGTGGCCGCCGTCGTCGTGGTGTGGGCGGCCTGCGTCTACCACTTCGCGCCGCGCCGCCAGTCGTTGCTGCGGTTCGAGCTGCCGGGCGCGGCGGTGGCGACGGCGTGGTGGCTGGTGGTCTCGACAGGGTTCCGCCTCTATCTGGGCGTCGCCTCCAGCGGGATGAACACGGTGTTCGGCCTGCTGGGCGGGGTTCTGAGCCTGCTGTTCTGGCTCTACCTGCTGGCAATGGGCCTGCTCGTGGGGGCCGTCGTCAACAGCCTGCTCGCCCGCCGCCGCGAACCCGTCGCGGCGGTTGCGGACCAGGACTGAACGCTTCCTCGCCCGAACCAGCCAGCCGGCGAACACCGCCTCGCTCACGAGGGACACGCCCCTTTACCTCCCCCGTTCTCGTGCACGGGACGGGCCAAACGGTCCCGGCCGCTAGGCGCGCCGGTCCACTGTCATCTCGACGATGTCGACGCCGTGATACTTCTGATGGCGCACGGCGGAGGCGTAATGCCGGAGCAGCCGGAACGACACCTCGCGCTCATCGGGAGCGGGAGGCAGTTCGCTCAGATAGGCGAGATGGTCTTCCAGATTCTGTCCCTCCAGGACGGTCACGAACTCCACGACCGCCGATGCACCCTCGATGCGAGCGGTCACGGCCAGGCGCCGCCGGGCGCCTTCGACGGGATCACCGCTCTCCTGCAGGAGGACGGCAAGGGCCTCCTCGCCCGCTGAGGTCAGCCTCCCGGTCGCGGTCTCGCCCCACTGGGATCTCGAGGCGAACGCACTGAGGAACTCTCGCACCTGCGGCAGGGCCGCGGCGTCGAGCGGGACCCGCAGACGCCGCCGGCGCGAGCCCGTCAGGTCCATGAAGACGACCATCGCTACCGCCGAGATCGTGCCCGCGGTCATGCCGTTCCCGAGCAGCACGCCGACGAAACCGTCCCCGATTACATCGGGGAAGATCCACTGGTTCTGGAAACCGACACCCAGCCAGAACGACAGTCCGACGACGGCCGCCTTCCGGTGATCGAGGCCGTCTCGAAGGACGAGCCGCATGCCCTGGACGAAGAGCATTCCGATCAGGACGATCAGGTAGCCCGCCGCCACCGGTCCGGGGATGGCGATGAGCAGGGCGGAGATCTTCGGGCAGAACGCCACTGCGACGAAGACGCCGCCGATGACGACCCCGACACGCCGCGCCGCGACTCCCGTGACCTCCGCGAGCGCCACGCTGGAGGAGTACGTGGTGTTGGGGAGCGTGCCCGCGACGCCCGAGAGCAGGTTGCCCACGCCGTCGGCGTTGATAGCCCCCTGCACGACCCGGAAGTCGGTGGCCCGCGGGGTCCGCCTCGACACCTGCTGGATCGCGATGCCGTCGCCGATGGTCTCGACCGCCCCCACGATCGTGACCACCACGAACGGCGGGAGGAGGGCCCAGAAGTCGGCGCCCGGAGACAGGTCGAATCCCGGCCAGGAGGCCACCGGGAAACCGATCCAGGGCACCGCCGCCACGGCGTTCGTGTCGTAGATCCCGAACGGTGCCGCCACCGCGCAGCCCACGGCGATACCGACGACCGGCGACCACAGCCGCACCGATGGGGAGCCGCGAAGGACCAGAGCGGCGACCGTCACCACGGTGACGAGTGCGGCGACCGGGGCCGCGGCGCGCGCCGTGCCGTCGGGCACGCTCGCCATGGTGTCGAAGAGGACGGGGGCCACGGTGACCGCTATGAGCATGACGACCGTCCCGGAGACGACCGGCGTGAACACTCGGCGCAGCAACGAGAGCCGCGCGGCCAGCGCGAACTGGAACAGCGACGAGACGACGATGAGCGACGCCATCAGGGGCGGGCCGCCCGCTTCCAGCGCGGCGACACAGACCGCGATGAACGCACCGGACGTGCCCATCGCCAGCACGTGTCCCGACCCGATCCGCCCGAGTCGCACCACCTGCAGGATGGTTGCGACCCCGCTGACCACCAGCGCCGCGACGACCCCCCACGAGATGTAGGAGTCCGGTTGCCCGGCGATCCGCGCCACGATCACGACGCTCAGGGCAACCGGCGCGATGATCGTCATCGCCGCCTGCAACCCCACACCGGCGGTCACGAGCACCGGTGGCCTGTCCTCCGGCTCGTACCGGACGGCCCTGTCGTCTCGCTCAGCGGCCACGGCCGCCCCTCCCGTCAAGTGGCCGGGTGCGCCGCGCTCGGGCGGAACGCGGCGCGCAGCTCGACCTCCCCGAATCATGGGAGGTTCGGAGTTCTACCCCGAACCCACCGTCACCTCGATCTCGCTGCTGCGGAACCAGACGCCCTCGGGGAGGGCGGCGGGCAGGTAGCGGATGTCGAGTTGCTGCTCCTCGCCGCCGGCGACGAAGCCCATCTCGATGCGACCGTCGGCCAGTCGCCGGGCGCGGACCCTCCCCAGCACTTCGTCGCCCGACTCGACGTCGCTGCTCTCCCGCCATTCGCCGGCCAGCGCGTCCGCCCGCAGGTATCGGACGGCCGGCAGCAGTCGGAGGCCACCGACGAGTTCGACGCCGTGCTCGACCCGCCCGTCGGCGCCCAGGCGGGCGATAACGCGCAGCCGGTACGTCCGCGGTTCGGGATCCTCTTCGATCGGCTCCTCCCCGGTCAGCAGCAGCAGCTCGAGCAGCTCCTCGCTCTCCTCCAGCGCCAGCCGCTCCAGGAACCGGTAGTTGGCCGCGTCAGCGGCCGAGGCGGCGCAAAGGATGCTGTCGACAACGGGACCCCAGACCGGCAGCACCGCGCGCATCTCGGCGTCGAGCACCACCAGTTCGTCGACGGCGGCCCCGGTGGCCGCGGCGAGGGCGGAGGCGAGACCGGCGCCCACGTCGGCGCAGGACCCCAACTCGACGACCATGACGTGAACGCCCGGATCCTCCCAACCGGTTTCGGCCTCGCGGGCCGCGGCGACGATCCTCCCCGCGGTCACTAGCGGCGGGAGCACCGCCTCTGTGTAGGAGAGTTCGGACTGCAAGGCCAACGCCTCACCGAGGCGCAGCGCCTCGCCCGCCTCAAGCCTCCCCAGCAGCGCGCCCCACGAGGACGCCAGCGAAGCGAAGAGGCCCGATGACCGCGCGGCGACTGCGAGCACCAACTCCTCGGCTGCGACCGGGTTGATCGCCTCGCCCGCGGACACCGACTCGGCCGGCCCGGATGAGCCGACCAACGCCGCGTACGCCGCCCCGAACGTCTCGAGAAGGCTGCCGGAGGACGGGTCCGACGGCAGAGCCACGACCGGCGTCACCGGGGGCTCGTCCGCGCCGGCCAGACCACCCAGGGCGGGCCGCTCGAAGACGCCGTCCAGCAATTGCGTGCGCACGCCCGCCGTGTAGATCGCCGTCGCCCGGTCCGCCTCGTCGGCCTCCGCTGCGGGGTCGTCGACGGACTTCACCGATGTCGTCACCATCCCCTCGGCGTCGGCCTCGGCGGACACCCAGTAGTCCGTCCCGTCGACGTCCACCTTGACTGGCTCGAAGGTCGGGGCGCTGAGCACCATCAGGTTGTTCCAGACACCATGGAAGCCGATCTCGTTCTCGTCCGCGTCCTCCGTGAAGATGCCGACGAACAGCCAGGCCGGGCCGGAGTCGTCGAAGGTGATCTCAAGAGGTCTCATGGCAGGGTTCGGCACGCTCGTGGCGCTCGCAGCCACATCATCGGAGTGGTACGAGGTCCTCGCCGGCCAGCTACCTCCGGCGCCGGCGACCGGCCCATGGAAGTCGATGACGCGGCGCGCTCCCTCGACGCGTCCCACGGCGTAGACGAAGGTGAGGTTCCCGCCGCCCGGCAGGTCGCCGCCTCCGGCGTTGCCCACCCGGTAGTTCACCGCGACCGGATCCCCCGCGACCACCTCGTCGGGGATGTGGACCTTCTCGACCTTGAGTTGGAAGTCCTGCTGCTGCGCCAACTCGTCCACGAGACGCACGGTGAGGGTGAATTCGGCCCGCAACGGCTGGAGGTCGCGCGCCAGGTAAGTAGTGGCCTCGAGGAAGTACACGCCGGCCGGCAGGTACTGCTCGATGCGCGAGTTGCGTGCACCTCCGCCGTCGTCGTTGGCGCCGATCACCGCGCCTTCGAGTGACGCCATGGACAGCACGGCGTCGCCGTTCTCCGACACGAGATCGACCCGCACACGACCGTCGGCCGGCAGCACGAACGAGTAGTTGTGCGCAGGGTGGGTCGCCACGATCCGGGAACCACAGGTGTCAAGGGACCAGGAACCCATCGCGGTCAGGTCGGAATCCGGCAGAAGCGTCCCCAGATGCACGGTGTCGCAGCCGGGGACTCGGCTCACGGTCAGCGTGAAGTTCGCCGCGCCGCGGGCGCGGCCACCGACCGTGGTGGCCTCCACCAGGTAGACGCCCGGCGACAGGTCGCGCTCCACGCGCGCGGCGAGTCCCGCGCCGCCGTCGTCGTCGTCCGCGAGGCGGGTGCCGTCGGCTGCGAGCAGATACAGGTACGGGTCGGCCTCGGGCGAGGACAACTCGACGCGGATCCGGCCCGGGCTGCGGATCTCGAAGCGGTAGGTGTGGGCGTCGTTGCCCGGACGGAAACGCGAGTCGCAGTCCTCGCCAGTCCAGCGACCTTCCGCCTGCACGGCACTGCCGGCGGGGGCGCCGAGCCCGCCCATGCTCGTGACCGGGCACTCGGCCGATTCTCGCTCTGTGGCCGTTTCCTGACCCGTGGCGGCACCGGTGCCGGCAACCGCCAGAACGCCCCCGATCAGGGCGACGACCAGCCCGACCACCATCCACCGGCGGGTCCACGACCCTTGCTTCATCACGCGCATCGCATCGAACCTCCCTGCTCCAGACTCTCGGACTCTATTGCGCAGCGTGGCGGCCTGTGGGCCACGAACCGGACGGACCCCGTACGGCCTCAGGCGCGCAGCATCCCCGTCGCGGCCCTCGGAGTGAACCGGACGACGAGGCGGCGCTCGTCGACCATGGCCAGGCGGAACTCCGCCCAGTCCGGGTGCGGTCTGCCCGTCACGCGCTCGTAGTACCTGACCAGGGCGTCGCAGGTGGCGTCTTCCGGGCTGCTCGCCGCCGGCGACAACTCCACAGCACCGTCGAAGGACACGTAGGACCACGATCCGGCGTCGGAGACGTGCAGCACGGCGCGGGGGTCTCGCCGCAGGTTGGCGGTCTTGGCCCGCCCCTCGGTGACCGAGATGACGAACGCGCCGTCGTCGAGGTCGTACACGACGTCCGAGGACTGTGGCCGGCCGTCGGCCCGGATCGTGATGAGCACACCGAGGCTCCGCTCGGCCGCCCACTCAGTGGCTTGTGCAATGTCCACGGCGGACCTCCTATTGATTCTGCTCGCGGCGTTTCTGGATGTTGGCCCACTCGTCGCGCAGGCCGACGGTGCGGTGGAACAGCAACTGGGTATCAGGGTCGCTGTCGCGGGCGAAATAGCCGAGCCGCTCGAACTGCACCACCTCGCCGGGCGGCACCTCGGCCAGTGCGGGCTCCAGCTTGGCCGCGCCGATCAGCTCGCGTGACGCCGGGTTGTAGGACTCCAGCGGGTCGCGGCCGTCGGCGCCCGGCACCGGGTCGCTGAACAGACGGTCGTAGAG
>JAPPKQ010000395.1 GCA_028819945.1 bacterium
GCGGAGGCCCGCGCTCTCACCGGAACCGACCGGCAGCGGTCCTCAGGCGGTTCGGCCGGGTGCCGCCAGCCGGCGGGCCAGGAGCTCCAGGCGCTCGTCGGGCACCGTGGCCGCGACCCGCACATGGCCGGCGCCGGCCTGCCCGTAGAACTCGCCGGGGCTGACCAGCATCCCCGCAGTGGCCGCCAGGCGCTCCGCCAGCGCCCAAGCGTCGCCGGCGGGGGCGGGCACCCATAGGTAGAAGGCGCCCTCGGGCAGCGAAGCCGACAGCCCCAGGCGCCCCAGCAGGTTCGACAACTGCTCGAGCCGGGCCCGGTAGCGCCGCCGCTGGACCTCCACATGGCTGTCGTCGCCGAGGGCCACCGCCGCGGCGGCCTGCGCGGGCCCGGGGATCATGAGCCCGAGATGTTGGCGCTCCCGTGCCAGGAAGTCCACGAGTTCGGCGTCGCCGGTGTAGAAGCCGGTGCGCATGCCCGCGAAGTTGGAGCGCTTCGAGAGCGAGTGCAGCGCCAGCACGCCCTCCGGACCGTGGGCCAGGATCGTGCGGCCCTCCAGACGCGGGACAGCCGCGGCAGGGCTCTCCTCGACAGGCACCTCCTCGACAGGCCGCAACTGCACGGTTCCCCGTTTCGCCGCCTCCTGCGGCGCTTGGGGGCGGTCCCAGATGAACTCCACGTAGCACTCGTCGCTGCAGACCACGATGCCCCGCTCGCGCCCCCAGGCAGCCGCGACGCCCAAGTCCTCGATCGCCCCGGTGGGGTTGGCTGGCGAGTTCACCCACAGGCAGAGCGCCCGGTCGGCGTCGGCGGCGTCCACAGCGGCGAGGTCCAGACGCCGGTCGGCGCCCAGCGGAACCGGCACGGCCCGCAGCCCGGCCAGCTTCGCTCCCATGGCGTAGGTGGGATAGGCCACCGCCGGGTACAGCACGGTGTCGCGCTCGCCGCCCCGTAAGCTCAGCAGTCTCGGAAGCGAGGCCACGAACTCCTTGGTTCCGACGCACGCAGCCACACCCTCGGCCCGCGCCTGCAAGCCGAAACGCCGCGCCAGCCAGCCCGCGGCGGCCTCCCGGAACTCCGGCGTGCCGACCGACCGGGGGTAGGAGCGCTCGGTGCCGGATCCCGCCAGCGCCTCGACGGCCGCCGGCGGCGGCGGATCGCACGGATCGCCGACCGATAGGTTCACGCAGCCCCCTGCGTGCCGGTCGGCTACGGCGCGCAGGCGAGACAGCCGGTCGTACGGGTAGGGCTCGAGGGCCGCGGGGGCGCTCACCGGGAGCCCTCGACCGTGCTCCGGCAGACGCCGGCCGTGGCCGGACGCGCCGGTCTCAACCGACCGCTCCGGCGTTCTCGTCGCCGGCGCCATCGGACGCCGGACATCTGTAGTCGGCGAAGCGGGCCGCCGAGGCGTCGTCGATGCGGACGAGGTAGTGCATCCCGTCTCCGGTGGCGGTCTCTGAGAGCACCTCAGAGGAACGGTGCAGGCCGGCCATCACCTCGCCCCGCGAGAACGGCACCACGAACTCCGCGGTGGCGGCCGCAGCCCGCAGCCGGTCGCCGATCACCGCGGCGAGGTGCTCCACGCCGGCGCCGGTGAGCGCCGAGACCGCCACGCTGCCCGGGTGGGCGGCCAGCAGGTGCTCCACCCCCTCGGCGGCGTCCAGCTTGTTGAAGACCAGCAGCTCGGGCACCTCCGCCGCGCCGATGACCTCGAGCACATCCCGCACGGCCTCCAGCTGGCCGTCGCAGTCGGCGGCCGAGGCGTCGACCACGTGCACCAGGAGGTCGGCGTCGACGGCCACCTCGAGCGTGCTCATGAACGCCTCCACGAACTCGTGCGGCAGCTTGCGCACGAACCCCACCGTGTCCACCAGCAACACGGTCTCGCCGCCGGAGAGATCCAGGCGCCGGGTGAGCGCGTCCAGCGTGGCGAAGAGCCGGTCCTCGACGTGGGCCTCGGCGCCGCAGAGGGCGTTCAGCAGGCTGGACTTGCCGGCGTTGGTGTAGCCCACGATGGCGACGGTGGACTGCGCCGAGCGCTGGCGCCGCCGGGCCTGCACGCCGCGGTGGCGGCGGATGCCGCGCAGCTTGCTCTCGAGGGTGTTGATGCGGCGCAGCAGCCGGCGCCTGTCCACCTCGAGCTGGGTCTCGCCGGGCCCGCGCGTGCCGATCCCGCCGGCCTGCTGGCTGAGCCGGTAGCCCGAGCCGCGCAGGCGCGGCAGCCGGTAGCGCAACTGTGCCAACTCCACTTGAACCTTGCCCTCGGTGCTGGAGGCGTTCTGGGCGAAGATGTCCAGGATGACCGTGGTCCGGTCGATGGCCGTGCGCCCGAGGATCCCTTCGAGGTTGTACTGCTGCGCTGCGCTCAGCTCGTCGTCGAACACCACGGTGTCGGCGTCGAACTGCTCGGCGATGTCACGGATCTCCTGCGCCTTGCCGCGCCCCACGTAGGTGGCGGGGTCGATGCGGTCGCGGCGCTGGATGACGCGCTGCACCGGATCGGCCCCTGCGGTGTCGACGAGCCGGGCAAGCTCTTCCAGCGACTCCTCCACGGCGCGCATCGACAGGGCCGGTACAGCCACGCCGACCAGCACGATCTGCTCGCGGAACGCCCGGTCGATGAAGCCGCCGGCCTCGCCGCCGAACTCGCCGAAGGCCCCCCGGTGGCCCTCGGCACGCCGGTCGTGGGCCGGGTCGGTCACGAACTGCCGCCGCTCGTGGGCGCCGCCGGCTCGGGCGCCTCGACGTCGGCCACGTAGATCACCGGGACGCGCAACTCGACGGCCGAGGTGACACTCACCTCGGCGACCCCCCCGGGCATCTCGACCTCGATCGCCTCGTCCACCAGTCCCCAGCCGTGCAGCCGCCAGGCCGCCGCTGCGGCGCCGCTTCCGCAGGCGGAGGTGACGCCCACGCCGCGCTCGAAGACCCGCATGCGCACGCGGACGCGGTCCACCACGGCCACCGCCTCGAAGTTCACCGGTTCGAACCGGGTCTGCAGGGCCGCTCCCACCGGCTCGAGAGCGAGTACCTCGAGGGCCTCGGCGTCCTCGAACAACGCCACCAGGTGCGGGTTGCCGACCGACACCCAGCCGGCGCGCCGGCGCGCCGGCACCAACTCGGCGAGCAACACGTCGGCGCGCCGGGTCTTCTCGACGTCCTCGCCGCCCTGCCCGAAGCCGATCGCGGCACGGCTGCGGATCCGCCCGAATCCCGTCCCGGCGTCGTCGGCGTCGGCGAAGCGGGAGTTCCCGATGGCGACCCTGCGCTCTCCGGCCACCGTGGCGACGAGCACCTCGGCCTCGGCGCGCCCGGCCCGCAGCGTCAGCGCCTGAGCCAGGCAGGCCAGGCCGTTGCCGCTCACTTCGGCCTCACCGCCGTCGGCGTTGTAGAGACGCATCTCGGCGCGCAGGGGCTCCTCCGGCGAGCCGGCCGCAGCGCCGGGGCCGGCCGCAGCCCGCGCCCACATGACCCCGTCGGCGCCGACCCCGCGGGTGCGGTCGCAGGTGCCGCGTACCCAGCCGGGCGGGCAGGGAGCCTCGTCCGGCTCGAGGCGCACGAGGAAGTCGTTTCCGAAGACGTGGTGCTTGGTCAGGTGCATCGGTCAGGTGTCTCCGAGGTGCCGGGAACACCCCCACTCGCGCTCATCGAGCCGGTCTCAGATCCGGGATCGCTCGAAAATCTCCATGAGGTCATCGAAGACCTCCCACGGATCCTCCTGGACATCCATCCACGTTATGCGAGGATCACGGCGGAACCAGCGTTCCTGGCGCCGGGCGAAGCGGCGGGTGCGCTGTACCGCCCCCTCTGTCGCCTCGGCCAGGCTGCAGCGGCCGTCGAGGTGGTCGAGCAACTCCCGGTAGCCGAGCGCCTGGCGGGCGGTACGCGACAAGGGCATCGGCGCATCCCGCAGCCTGCGCACCTCGTCGAGGAAGCCGGCGTCGAGCTGCTCGCGAAAGCGCTCGGCGATGCGCGCATCCAGCAGCGGGCGGGGCAGCCGCAGCCCGACCTGCGTGAAGAGCGTGGGCCCGTAGCGACTGAGCCCCTGCCCGTAGGACGAGAACGGCCGGCCGCCGCCGACCGTGACCTCGAGAGCGCGGACGATGCGGCGGCGATTCACCGGACCGGTTCGCTCGGCGGCAAGAGAATCGCAACCCTTCAGCCGCTCGTAGAGAACCGTCGTGTCGGGCTCCGCCTCCAGCTCGGCGCGCACCTCGGGATACGCGCCGGGCATCTCCAGATCATCCACGACGGCGCGGGCGTAGAGTCCCGTCCCGCCGACCGCCACCAGTGAGGCGCCGCGGACCACGTGCGTGTCCACAACCGGGCGCACGGCCGCCAGATACGCACCCACGGAATACTCGCTCGCGGCGTCCACCAGATCGATGCCGTGATGACGCAGCTCGGCCATCTCCTCGGCGGTGGGGCTGCCGGTGCCGATGTCCATGTGCCGGTACACGGCCATGGCGTCCATCGACAGCAGCTCGGCGGGTGGCCGCCTGCGGGCCAACTCCGCCGCCAGCATCGACTTGCCCGAGGCCGTGGGACCGACGATGGCGAGCCGGGCCCAGCACCCGTCGTTCTTCCCGTTCACCATCCGCTGTTCGTGCCGCTCAGGCGGCGACCACCGGGATGCGGTCGCGGCGCGCCGGGCTGGAACGCACAGCCACGAGCTCGCCGAGCAGGTAATGCGCTCCGGCCCCGGTGACAGCCACGTCCACGAAGGAGCCCGGACGCACCGGCGCGGGCGCCGAGAAGTGCACCAGCTTGTTCTGGCGGGTCCGCCCGCTGGTGAGGTCGGGGCGGGTCTTGCTGGGACCCTCCACCAGCAGTTCCTCCGTGCCGCCGACCCGTGCCTCGTGGCGGCGCCGGGCGGAGCGCTCCATGACGGCGCGGAGCCGCTCGTAACGATCGGTCACCACCTCGGGATCCACGAAGTCCCCGGTCATGGAGGCGGCCTCGGTGCCGGGGCGGGGCGAGAACACGAACGTGAAGGCACTGTCGAACTCCGCCTCGGCGACGACAGCAAGAGTGTCGGCGAAGTCCTGCTCGGTCTCGCCCGGGAAGCCCACGATGATGTCGGTACTGACCGCCAGGTCGGGAATCTGCCGCCGGGCCGCCGCCAGCCGCTCGAGGTAGCGCTCGGCGGTGTAGCCCCTGTGCATGGCGGCGAGGACGGCGTCGCTGCCGGACTGCAGGGGCAGGTGCAGGTGCTCGCACACCGCCGGCGTCTCGGCCATCGCGGCGATCGTCTCGGGCCGCAGGTCCTTCGGGTGCGGGCTGGTGTAGCGGACCCGCCGGACGCCCTCGATCGCGCCGACGGCGCGCAGCAACTCGGCGAACAGGGGCCGTACCGGCACCTTCTCGCCCGCCCGGCGGCGCGCCAGCGCCAGATCGCGCCCGTAGGAGTTGACGTTCTGGCCCAGCAGCGTGACCTCCACCACGCCCTCGGCGACCAGCTGGCGAACCTCGGCGAGCAACGACTCGAAAGGTCGGCTGATCTCCGGGCCGCGCACAGCCGGCACGATGCAGAAGGCGCAGGAGTTGTCGCAGCCGACCTGGATGGTCACCCAGGCGGAGTGCGGCAGATCCCGGCGCACACCGAGCGCGGAGGGGAATGCCTCGGCGTCGGCGCGGACGGCTTCTGTGAGGATCTCGACGATCGGCCCGTCCTCGGCCGCTCGGGCCAGCAGTTCTGCGGCTCGGTGCACGTTGTGGGTCCCGAACACCACGTCCACGTGCGGCGCCCGCGAGCGGACCAGGTCCTGGTCCTTCTGCGCCAGGCAGCCGCCGACGGCGATCTGCACGTCCGGCCGGGAGCGCTTCAGCGCCTTCAGCCCGCCCAGGTAGGCGTACAGCTTCTGGTCGGCCTTCTCGCGGATACAGCACGTGTTCACCACGACCACGTCGGCATCCTCGGGCGCGCCGGCTGGCTGCATACCGTCTGCCTCGAGCAGGCCGGCGACCTGCTCGGAGTCGTGCTCGTTCATCTGACACCCGAAGGTGCGGATGAAGTACCGCCTGTCGCCGCTCACGCGCTCAATCGTAGAGGGCGCTGCCCCGTCCGCTCCGCCTGGATTCCGGCTGTGAGCCGGAATGACGAGCCAGAGGCTTCGCCGGAATGACGAGGCGAAGGCGAGGCCTAACGGGCGGCTGCGACCTCCTCGCCGGCCAACTCCTCGGCCGGCTCGGGCGTCTCGGCGACCTGGGGCAGCAACCGCCCGGAGACCTTCTCGGCCATCTCCAGCACCAGGGCGGGGTTCTCCCGCAGGAAGGTCTTGACGTTCTCGCGCCCCTGACCGATCTGGTCGCCCTCGTAGGTGTACCAGGCCCCTGACTTCTTCACGATGTCGAGGTTCACCGCCAAGTCGAGCACGGAGCCCTCCCGGCTGATGCCCTGGGAGTACATGATGTCGAACTCGGCGGCGCGGAACGGCGGCGCCGTCTTGTTCTTCACCACCCGGACGCGGGTGCGGTTGCCGATCACCTCGGCGCCGTTCTTGATGGACTCGATGCGGCGGATGTCGAGGCGGACCGAGGAATAGAACTTCAGCGCCCGGCCGCCGGGGGTGGTCTCCGGCGAGCCGAACATCACCC
>JAPPKQ010000463.1 GCA_028819945.1 bacterium
CCAGCACCCGGCTGGGCGCCAGGCCGCACATCTCCACGTAGCTGGAGAAGCCGATCCCCAGATGGCTCGACGAGCTCTCGGCGCGGCGCCGCGCCTGCTCGGCACGCAGATCGTCGTAACCCACGAGGTCCATGGCCTTCGCCAGCGCCGGGGTATAGGCCCCGCTGTCGAAGCTCAGGCCCGCGGTGGAGTCGTAGGGGAACGAGTCGATGAAGTTGCGACGGCGGATCTCATCGGCGCCCACGCCCACCTCGGCCGCCAGGGCGTCCATGGCCCGCTCGATGGCGTAGGTGGCCTCGGGCCGCCCGGCGCCCCGGTAGGCGTCGGTGGGTGTCTTGTTCGTGAACACGCTCGTGCAACTGAAGGAGTAGGCCGGGACGTCGTAGCAGCCGTGGTACAGGAAGCCCCCGAGCAGCGGCACGCCGGGGGTCACGAGCTGCAGGTAGGCGCCCATGTCGGCCAGCAGCGAGACGCGCACCGCCGTCACCTTGCCGTCGGCGTCGGCCGCCAGGGAGATGTCCTGGATCTGGCCCCGTCCCTGGATCGTCGCGACCGCCGCCTCGCTGCGGCCCTCGGTCCAGCGCACCGCCTGGCCCCGGTTGACGGCCAGGGCGCAGCAGATGACCTCCTCGGCGTAGACGTTCAGCTTCGAGCCGAAACCGCCGCCGACCGCCGGCGCCACCACGCGCACCTTCTGCTCGGGAAGGCCGACGGTGAGCGCCAGCATGATCTTGAGGATGTGGGGTATCTGCGTGGAGGAGTAGACCGTCACGTCACCGGCGTGGGGGGACGGCACCACGGCCACGCCGCGGGGCTCCATGGCGGCGGGAATGAGCCGCTGGTGGACGTAGCGCTCGCTCACGGTGTGCACGGCCTCCGCGAAGGCGGCCTCGACGGCGCCCTCGTCGGGCTTCAGTTCCCAGACGTAGCTCACGTTGGTGCCGATGTCGGGATGGATGACGGTGGCGTCCGAAGCGGCGTCCTCCAGGTCGATCACCGCATCCAGCGGCTCGTAGTCGACCACCACCTCCTCGACGGCATCGGCGGCCGCGTAGCGGCTCTCGGCCAGCACGACCGCCACGATCTGACCCACGTGGCACGCCACGTCGGTGGCGACCGGGAGGTGCGGCGGGTTCTTCATGTCCGGCGTCACCGGCCAGGCGCACGGCAGCGGACCAGCGCCCAGCGCGGCGAAGTCCTCGCCGCTGTAGGCCGCCACCACGCCGGGCGCGGCGAGTGCGGCCTCGAGGTCGACGCTGTTGATACGGGCGTGGGCGTGCGGGCTGCGCACCGCCGCCATCCACAGCGCGCCGGGAACGTCTAGGTCGTCGATGAAGCGAGCCTCGCCCGACAGCAGAGCGGGATCCTCCCGGCGCAGCCGCCGCGTGCCGATCACTGTGGTGTCCTGTGCTGTGGCGCTCATCTGACGTCCCTCTCAGCCGGCCCGTCCGTCCGCCACAAGATACGCCACCGAATCGCCTCGGTCAGTCCGTGACGTCGCGGCGCTCGGCCCACCACTCGTCAAGGCGGCGCTCGGTCTCCTCGACGCCCAGGTCGGGGGCGCGGCGGCGCAGCTGCAGCAGGAACCGCAGCGCCTCGCCGACCTCGGGACCCGCGCCGAGCCCCAGGTGCTGCATCACGGCGTGGCCGTCCAGCAGCGGCCGCTCCGCCGCCCGCCGCTCCGCCTCGGCCAGCTGCCTGATCCGCTCCTCGAGCTCGTCGACGTGGTGCTGGAGTTCCTCGGCGCGCGCCCGGTCGCGGGTCGTGCAGTCGCAGCGCACCAGCTCGTTGAGGTGGCCCAGCAGGTGGCCGGCGTCCCTGGCGTAGCGGCGCACGGCGGCGTCGGACCACCCGCCGCTGAAGCCCTTGAAGCGCCCCGACAGCCGCACCAGCTCAGTCACGTCGGCCACGACGTCCTCGGGATACTCCAGCGCCCGCAGGCGCCTGCGCGTGATCTTGGCGCCGACCGCCTCGTGCTGGTGGAACGACACCTTGCCACCCTCGTAGGAGCGCGTGGCCGGCTTGCCGATGTCGTGGAACAGGGCAGCCAGCCGGAGGCGCAGGTCGGGGCGGGTCTTGGCCGTCACCGCCACGGTGTGCGCCAGCACGTCCTTGTGCCGGTGGATGGGATCCTGCTCCAGTTCCAGGGCCGGCAACTCGGGCACGATCCGCTCGGCCCAGCCGCTGCGCAGCAGTTCGAGCAGCGGCTCGGTGGGGTCGTCGGCCAGCAGCGCGCCCGAGAGCAGGTCACGCATCGTCGCCGCCTCGGCGCCACCGGATTCCGGGGCGCGCGGCGCCGGCTCGCCCCCCGATACACCGGGGGCGGCGTCAGCGGGTACGTCCTGGCCGTCCACACCTTCATTCTGGCCCCTGCAGCGGTCGACGCCCCGCCGCGGCGAGACGGAATCCGCCTCCCCGCTACCCTTGGCGACAGTGAAGGCGCTCGTGTTCGAACGCAAGGAGGCCCGCTACGCGGCGACGGCGCTCACGACGCGCCTCACCGAGACGGCCGCGCCCCGGCTCGCCCCGCTGCGCCTCGCCGACATCGATCCGCCGGCGCTGCCCGGGGCCGGCTGGCACACCGTCCGCCCCCGCCTCTCGGGTATCTGCGGCAGCGACCTGGCGCTGTTGAAGGGCCGCACCTCGCGCTACTTCGAGGCGCTGGCGTCCATGCCGTTCGTGCTCGGCCACGAGGTGGTCGGCGACCTCGACGACGGGCGCCGCGTGGTGCTCGACGCCGTGCTGGGCCACGCGGCGCGGGGCGAGCCTCCCCCGCACGCCGGCGCGGCTCCCGCGGACGGCATCGACTACGGCCATCTCACCTCCGGCCCTCTGGGGCCGGGACTGCAGACCGGGTCGTGCAAGCGGACCGGCGGCGCCTGGTCGACGGAGTTCGTGGCGCACGACAGCCAACTCCACGAGGTGCCCGAAGACCTCGGTGACGAGGCCGCCGTCATGGTGGAGCCCACGGCGAGCGCCATCCACGCGGCACTGCGTGCGGAGGTGACCGAAGGCGACACCGTCGTGGTGATCGGTGGCGGACCAATCGGCCTGTGCGTCATCGCCGCGCTGCGGGCCGGCTCGGCCGCCGAGCGCATCATCGCGGCCGTGAAGTACGAGGAGCAGCAGCGCCTCGCCACCCGCCTGGGCGCCGACCTGGTGGTGAAGCCCAACGAGATCCGCCGTGCCGTGCGGCGCGTCGTGGGCTGCCGCATGACCGGCGACCTGCTGAGCGGCGGCGCCGGCGCCACGATCGACGCGGTCGGCAGCCCCGGCTCGCTGGCCGACGCCGTGGCGGTCACCCGGCCGCGCGGATCGGTTGTGCTGTGCGGCATGCCCGGACCGGGACGCATCGACCTGGCCCCGGTCTGGCACCGCGAGGTCGCGCTGGTGGGGGCCTACACCTACGGCACCGAGCAACTCACCGACGGCGTCTCCGTGCACACTTTCGACATGGCCTTCGAACTGGTGCGCTCGGAAAAGTTGGAGGAGTTGGTCTCCGCCACCTACCCGCTGGCGGACTACGCCGCGGCGGTGCGTCACGCCGACCAGGCCGGGCGCCGCGGCTCCATCAAGATCGCCTTCGACCTGCGCGACGAGCGCCGCTGAGCACCCGCCGCCGAGCGCCCGCCGCGGAGGGGCCGGCTACTTCTGCTCTTTGAACTCCACGTGCCGCCGCACCACCGGGTCGTACTTCTTGAGCGTGATGCGGTCCCGCTGGTTGATCCGGTTCTTGGTGGTCACGTAGGTGTAACCGGTGCCCGCCGTGGACACCAGCTTGATGATGGGCCGCTTGTCGCTTCCCGCAGGCATCAGATCTTCACCCCCCGGCGTCGCATGTCGGCCAGCACCTTCTCGATGCCATGCTTGTTGATGGTCTTCATGCCCTTGGCGCTGACGCGCAGGGTCACCCACCGCTTCTCGCTGGGAACCCAGTAGCGGTGGCGCTGCACGTTCACGTTCCAGCGCCGGCGGGTCTTGCGGTGCGAGTGCGAGACGTTGTTGCCGAACGACGGCTTGCGCCCGGTGACCTGGCAGACACGAGACATAGCCCGCAGAGTTTACCGACCCGCTCTTGGCGCCACACCGCCCCGGTCCGACACCACAGCCGCTGCGGCGGGCGCGAGGCCGGGCCGGAGCGCCAGTAACGTTGCCGGTGCCATCCCGTCCGCAGCGGCCGGGATGGGAGCCCAGGAGGAAACCGTGGCCGAGCCCGAGCACATCCGCTTCTACTTCGATCCCGTTTGACCGTGGTGCTACCAGACCTTCCGCTGGGTCCGGCGGCTCATCGAGCTGGACGTGGTGGAGGTCGAGTGGGGCGTGTTCTCACTTGCGATCATCAACTTCGAGAAGCCCATGGAGGAGTTCGACCCCGACCGGGGCCGCGGCGTCAGGGCCCTGCGCACCGCCATCGCCGTGCGCGACCGGTTCGGCAACGAGGCCATGGCCGACTACTACGGCGCCATCGGCAACCGCATCTTCGACGGCCTGCAGGATTATCAGGAGGACGCCACCATCACCGGCGCCCTGAGTGACGCCGGCCTCGACGAGAGCGTGCTGGCGGACGCCCTGGCCGACCCGGGGACCTGGGAGAAGCTGCTCGCCGAGCACACCTGGCTGACCAGCAGCACCCGCAGCTTCGGCGTCCCCACGATCCAGGTCGACGGCCCCGACGGGCCGGCCACGTTCGGGCCGGTCATCTCCAACCCGCCCGACAACGACGACGACGCGGTGGCCCTCTGGCACCACACGGCCTGGCTGACCCGCTACGAGAACTTCAGCGAGATCAAGCGCGACCGCACCGTCGACCCCGACCTGGAGGCGTGGCGCGCCCGGGAGTGACGCGCCCTGAGCCCGTTCCCGCCGGAGGCCTCCGCGGAGGCCGGCCCTCCGGCACCTGAGGCCGGAGCCCTCTACCTCCCCACCAACTTGCGCAGGGGAATCGGCACCACTCTGGGAACAGTGGCCTGGTAGTCGCTGTAACCAGGGTACTTCCCGCCGGAGATCTCCTCGGTGAGATTGATAGAGCCCTGGAAGAGCGCGATCAGCAGCAGGAACCCGAGGCCCGTCCAGTGCACCACCGTGCCCGATGCGGAGATGGCGAAGAGGTAGAAGACCACCCACATCCCCATCTCGCAGAAGTAGTTCGGGTGGCGGCTGAACCGGAACAGGCCCCCGTCCATGAACGGCTTGTCGACCTCGATTCCCGCATCCCGCAGCCGCTTCTTGTTCTTCTGGAAGCGGAGCATCTGCGCATCGGCGACGGTCTCACCTGCGAGCAACAAGAGGAACACGACGATCGCCAGGTAGTCCAGCCACCCCAGCGGCTGGTCGGGATGCAGCCACGCCTGATGGACAGGAGCGGTGAACAGGAGGATGATGGCCATCTGGCCGGGGCAGATGAACGTCACGTTCAACAACTGGAACTGCAGCTTGCTGAGCTTTCCCTGCATGTAGGCCCACCGGTAGTCCTCGCCACCGGGCTGGTACCCGCCCTTCACGGCGAAGTTGGCCGTCAACCGCACCGACCACATCAGGACCAGCACCGTCATGATGTTGACCCGGGCGGAAGAGAAACCCTGCTCGGCCGCCACGATCAGGCAGTAGGCGGGCGGGGCCAGCGACCACACACGGTCCACCCAGGAGAACTCCCCCGTCAGCAGCGAGAGAACCCAGCAAGCCGCCGCGATAGCGACGCAGAGGATGAACGCGGTCCCGAACGGGGTACCCGCCAAAGCCTCAGGGGCCACTCGAAGTGCTCCTCGATCTCACGCGACCGACGTTAGTGCGAATACGGGTCGGGAAGCTGCGCCCCCGGCAGGATTCGAACCTGCGGCCTTGGACTTAGGAGGTCCCTGCTCTGTCCAACTGAGCTACGGGGGCAAGCCGGCGGATTGCTGGTGCGAAGCGGAGCGCCCGTCCGGTGCGCCCCGATGGTACCCAGGGTTGAGCGGACCGGCTCCGGGGAGGGGAGTCAGGCGGCCTCGGCAAGACGATCTGCTCGCCGGTCGCCAGAACGATCCGCACCGAGCCGGCCGGTGGCGATTGGCCCGTCTTTGCCGTGGATCGTCACCGCTCGGCACACCCGCGTCCGGGGGCGTGCCGCGATTCGCGAAGGCCGTTGCTGGTGTAACTTGCGTTCAGGTCTCCGGGCCGCGAGTTCAACTAAAAACAATCCGTAGTAGCAGGAGGTTCACGACCCAATAACACTGCCTCAACGAGGATGAGAACCATGAGAAATCTATCCAAGAGTTTCAGAGATGGAAGACCCTGACGAGGTACTCAGGACAGCAGGTGGCGGTCCACTATCCGTGCCGCACGAGGGAAATGGCGAGTTGGCGGACGCATGTCACCGTTAAGGTGAAGATTCCGAATTGGTTCGATAAGTGGGACACCGACACACGGGATAATGTCTTTGATTGTCGTGTCTGACTCCAAACTTAGGCCGTCTGTTGTCAGGGTCGTTCGATTCGGAGCTATGTGCGAGTCTAACGACGAGAACCCATACGTATATG
>JAPPKQ010000253.1 GCA_028819945.1 bacterium
ACGATGACCATCCCGACGGTCTCCATCGTGAGGTCCCAGTACTCGTTGCCGAGCAGCCCGCAGACGGCGAGTGCGGCTGCGCTGCCGAGTCCCACGCGGACGTTCCGGGTGAGCGCTCCCACCAGGAAGAACAGCAGCAGAACCGCCGGCCACGGCAGCCAGTCCTGCAGCAGGTTGTCGATGATGAGTTCCAGCAGCTTGTCGACGGGCCACTTGACGGCGTCCAGGAACCCCTTGATGTGAGTGGTCAACCAGAAGGTGATCTCCTCGGTCCACAGGCCGAAGGGGATCTCCCAGGTGTCGAGGTTCTCGTTCTCCCAGAACTCAGCGGCGAGCGTGGATCTCACGGCGGGAACTCCTGGATGGAGTAGCCGGCTCTCGGTCCCTCGAAGGGAGCCGGCTCAGTAGACGCCGGGGAAGATGCGGTACTTCACCCGTGACCGGTACTCGGCCCACTTCTCGGGGCCGTACTTCTCGGCGCAGTACTCGTCGTCCTCGAGTTGACGCCAGATGAAGAACCCGAAGATGAAGATCGTGTAGGTCCAGGCCCAGAGGTTGCCGAAGTGGCCGAAGACCAGGCCGATCGCCAGGGCGAGGGTCCATTCACCCATGTAGTTGAAGTGGCGGGCCATGCCCCAGAAGCCGTTGACCAGGATCTTGCGTTCGCCGGCCTGGATGTACTCGGGCTCGATGACTCCCATGAACTTGCGGTCGGGCCAGCGCTTGAAGGTGTACTTCTGCATGTTGGTGCCACGTGAGATGCCCCAGCCCGCCAGGAACAGCACAGCGGTCCCGGCGAGCCAGAAGGGCGTCCAGGCGGGGGAGAAGCCGGGGTCGGGGTGGGCGGCCATTCCCCACAGCGGGAGGATGAACAGCCATCCGTAGAAGATGAGCCCACCCCAGAGCATCCGGAACCCGACCTGCTCGTGCATCATGTCGTAGGTGTAGAGCTGGACGCGCTCGTAGACGAAGTAATCCAGAACGTAGAACGTCAGGAACCCGGCGTAGAGGTAAACGCCCGGGTTGGCGTCGTCGCCGAACCGTCCGTGGTGGTAGGCGGCGCCGGACAGGGCGTTGAGCGCCCACATCGCCCCGCCGACGACGTAGGTGTACATCTTGAGGTCGAAGCGGTCGTTGAAGAGGGAGAGCTCCCGGGTCCGCCCGGCCCACAGTCCCGCCAGCGGGTTCCTCGAGTCGCCGCGGGGCTGGCTGAACACCGCGGCGACGGCGATGAGGGCGCACAGGCCGGTGCCGCCGGCGAGCGCGTAGAGCGAGGAGCGGAAGAACCAGTCGCGCGGCAGCCCGGCGAACTCGACGGCCCACACGACCACCGCGATCACGAACACCAGCAGACCGTTCAGGCGGTATTTCCGGGGTTCGCCGGTTGCGGGATCGATGGCGTAGCCCGGGACCCGTATCGCCGGGAGCAGGACCTGCGCCAGGAAGAACGCCGCGAAGATAAACAGCGGGGTCAGAAATCCGAGAATCATCTCGGTCCCGGAGAGTTCGAGGAGGTGGTCGATGCCGAGCGATTCAGCCACCACCTGCAACCCCTTCCGCCAGCGGCGCGGCCACTATAGCGATCGGTGGCCTGCCGGCCGAGAAGGCCTGTCGTGATGGGCTGCGCGGTCAGGTGAGGGCCCGGACGGCGGCCGTGACGGCCATGGCCACGGCGACGACGAGGATCAGCGGGGCTTTGCGCCACACCGCCACGGCTCCGGCCGCCACGCCGGCGGCGCGGGCGTCGAGGGTGAGGGTGCCGGCGTCCTCGAAGGTCATGATCACGACGAGCGCGGCGAACAGGGCGGCCGGCAGCAGGGTCACCGCCGGCCCCAGCCTGCGCTCGATGCGGCCTCCCACCTTCGAGATGCCGAGGGCCTTCAGGCCGTAGGAGCCGGCGACGAGGGCGATCATCAGGGGCCAACTCACGGCGCTGCGTCCGGTGTGTCGTCGCTGGTGCCGCCGGCGGCTGGTGGTTCCGTGCGGCGAGTCCGCACCCACAGCGCGGGCGCCAGGGCCACGATCGACACCAGGATCGGGACGCCCGCCCCGGTGACCGGCACCACGCCCAGGGCGACCGCCGCTGCGGCCAGCGCCGCGATCCGCCCCGCGGCCGTGCGCAGGTGGGGGGCCAGCAGCGCCACGAGGATTGCGGGGAAGGCGGCGTCGAGGCCCCAGGTCTCGGGGGTGCCGAGGACTGCGCCGAGCAGCGCCCCCGCCACCGAGCACGCGTTCCAGACCAGCCACAGGATGATGCCGGAGAACCAGAAGGCGCCGGCGGCGTCGCGGCGGTTGGTCCGGGCGGTGGAGATGGCGGTGGTCTCGTCGATCACGAACTGGGCGGCGCCGAGGCGTGCCGGCACCGAGGCGGGCAGGGAGCGGCGCATCACCGGCCCGTAGAGGGCGTTGCGGGCCGCCAGCAGCAGCGCCGATCCGACCGCAGCACCGCCGCTGCCCCCGTCGTTGATGACGCCGACCGCGGCGAACTGCGACGCTCCGGTGAACACCAGCGCCGACATCACCACGATCCGTGCCAGGTCGAACCCGGCCGCGTCGGCGACGACCCCGAAGGTCACGCCGGTCGGTGCCACCGCCAGGCTCACGATGACGCAGTCGCGCAGGTAGGGGCGCGACCCGTCGCTGGAGCCCAACCGGCCGATCAGTCCGGCGATCCAAGGAATTGTGCCGAAACGGGCCTTCACCCAGCGCCCTCCCGCGGGTCGGACCTGAACGGGCTCAAGTCAACACGGAGCGGGCCGCGACTCCCCAAGGCTCGTCGCAGCCGACCCGGCGAACTCGCTGCCGCACTCGTGGCCCGGGTTCGTCGACTCGGTCATCAGCGGTGCCGGCGCCATGCGCGCCGTCGTGAGCGCCGGCCTGATCGTCTTCGGGGTGCTGGTGCCGTTCCTGCCCGTGATCGCCGCGGTCATCGCCCTGATCTGGTGGCGGCGACGGCGTCGCCGGCGCCTGGATCTCAACTCCTGATGGAGCCCGGCACAGCCTCAGGGCGAGCCCGCGGCGTTCCTGGGCAGGATTGACCCGCCGCGTCACGCACGGCTTCCCCCTCGACCAGCATCACCCTCAGCATCAGCCCGGGGTGGTGGTCGTCAGCGAGAGTTGATGGCACGGGTCGCCGGGCTTCCCGGGGTGGGGCTCGGGTCGGGACGGTGTCCCCGTTCGATGGCGGTGGGTTCGGTGCCGGTCGTGTGGCGGCGGGCGCGTGGGTTGGTCGGCGGTGGGGGTGTCGGTTGGTGGTGCGAGGGTGAGTCGTCCGTCGGGGCGGCGGGCGACTTCTTCGCCGTGTCGGTGGACGCGTACTTGGTGACAGCGCCAGCAGAGCAGGCAGGTGTTCTCCAGTGTGGTCTCGCCGCCGTGTTTCCAGTGGCGGATGTGGTGGACCTGGCAGATGTTGTGGTGGGCGCCGCAGCCGATGCAGCCGCCGTCGCGGGCGATGAGCTGCTTGCGGAGCCAGGGGGGAATCTTGCGCTTGGAGCGGCCCAAGAGCGCGTCGCCGGTGTGCTTGTTGAAGATGCCCGGCAGGATCTTGGCGTCACAGGCCACCGCCAGGGCTTCGGCCTCGGTGAGCCGGGTGCCGTCGGCCAGGCGGGCATTGGTGATCTCGTCGCGGACTTGGTCGTAGTCAGCGAGCACGATCAGCTCGACGCCTGCCGGCACGCCGTTGCCGTCGTTGTGGCAGACGAGGTCAGCGAGGGCGTCGGCGAGGCGCTGCGGGTACGTGGGGCGGTTCCGGGAGTCCTCGCTGCGGAACAGCTCGTCGGACTTGGCCAGCAGGGCGTTGCGGACCTGATTGCCGACCAGCGGATCGAACTGGGCGAACAGGCGGAACATGCCGTCGGCCTCTTCGCTGATGGAGGCGCGCCGGCGGTGCCGCTGGCCCTCGCGGCGCCGTTCGAGTTCCTGCTCCCTGGTGCGCTCGTTCACGTGTTCGTTCAGGGTGCGGCGGAACAGGTCGTCGGGCTCGGACTCTGCGGCTTCGAGCAGGACACCGTGGTCCACCGGCGTCTCCCCGGCCGCATCCAGAATCAGGCTGGCGGCCTCAGGCGTTATCGCCCCCTCCGCCAGCTTCTCGGCGACACCCGGCGCCCACTCCAACTGCGCGGCGACCTTGACGGCCTTGCGGGCACCAGACCGGGGCCGCTTCTGCGTCCGCCGCAAAGTCTCCTCCGCCGCCGCTTCGCCCTCCCGGCGGGAGATCTCCGCGACCACGTCGGCCTCCAAAGCGGCCAGAGAGGCCCGCGCCCGGCCCATGAAGGCCAACCGCTCCTGCAACACCTCCAAGTCCACCTTCCCCCGGAACCGCCGACAACTGACCTGGCCCGAATCAGTGGCGGGGCGACCCGGTCGCGCATTGCGTGACGGCGCCAGATGCCCCGCGACGTGCCGCTCGTCCAGTGTCCTGAGCCGTTCGTTCGTGGGAGATGCCTGGTGAGGTCGACAAGTCCTCCAGCAGCGGTTCCGCGCCAAGGCGAACAGCCGAGGACACGCCGTGTACCCACGAACTTGCAACTCAGGACACGAGGAGGGCTTGACCTGTAGTTGAAGACGGCTCGCGACACTCGAGATCTGCACATCGGGGCGGGCGCGGGGCGACCGGTAGGCTGGCCGCGTGACATCGCACGATCTGATCGTGGTGGGCGGCGGCCCCGCCGGCTACGCCTCGGCGCTGTACGCGGCGAGCGCCGGGCTGGACGTGGGCCTCGTGGAGCGCTCCAAACTGGGCGGCACGTGCCTGCACGTCGGCTGCATCCCCGCCAAGGAACTGCTGGAGACCGCCGCGGTCTTCCAAGCGGTGGGCCACGCCGCCGAGTTCGGGGTCGGCACCTCGGCGCCCACGCTGGACATGGCGACCGCACAGGGCCGCAAGCAGGGCATCATCGACCGTCTCACGGGCGGTTTGGCCAAGCTGCTGGGCAGCCGCAAGGTGACCGTCTACGACGGCAGCGGCTCCCTGGGGGCGGGCCGCACGGTGACGGTGACCGGCGGCGACGGCAGCACCACGCTCACCGGCCGCCACGTCATCCTGGCGACCGGCTCGGTGCCCCGGACGCTCCCCGGGTTCGCCGTCGACGGCGAGCGGGTGGTGACCTCCGACGAGCTGCTGTCCATCGAGGCCGTGCCGGCCGCCGCCACCGTCATCGGCGGCGGCGCCATCGGCTGCGAGTTCGCCTCGATGCTGTGCGACATGGGCAGCGAGGTGATGCTGCTGGAGGTCCTTCCGAGGCTGCTGGCCGGTGCCGATGACGAGGTGAGCAAGCAGGTCGAGCGATCCTTCAAGCGCCGGGGCATGAAGGTGCACACCGGCGTGAGCGTGGCCGGGGCGGAGCCCGACGGCGACTCGATGGTCGTGCGGTTCGGCGACGGCGACGAGGCGCGCGCCGACCTCGTGGTGCTGAGCGTGGGGCGCCGCCCCGTGACCGAGGGCCTGGATCTGGAGGGCACCGGCGTGGAGATCGACGAGCGCGGCTTCGTGACCGTCGACGAGTGCTGCCGCACCGGCGAGGACGGCGTCTACGCCGCCGGCGACATCATCGCCACGCCGCAGCTGGCACACGTGGGCTTCGCCGAGGGCATCCTGGCGGTGCAGCACCTGCTGGGCGAGGATCCGGTGCCGATCTACTACGCCGGTGTGCCCTGGTGCATCTACTGCCGTCCCGAGGTGGCCTTCGCCGGGCTCAGCGAGCAGCAGGCCGCCGACGCCGGGCTGGACGTGGCCGTCTCCAAGCACCGCTACGCCGCCAACGGCCGGGCGATGATCGTGGGCGACACCGACGGGTTCGTGAAGGTGGTGGCCGAGCGCGGCGCCGACGGCAACGCCGGGCGGCTGCTGGGCGTGCACCTCGTGGGGCCGTGGGCCACCGAGCAACTGGGACAGGGATACCTGGCGGTGAACTGGGAGGCGACGGTGGCCGACGTGGCGAGCCTCATCCAGCCGCACCCCACCCTCAGCGAACTGTTCGGCGAGACGGTGCTGTCGTTGACGGGCCGGTCGCTGCACGGCTAGCGGGACCGCGGCGGACGGGAACGGCGACAGGACCGAGAGCACAAGGACGGGCGCAATGGCCGACGTGGTTCTTCCGCAACTGGGCGAGACGGTGACCGAGGGCACCATCATTCGCTGGATCAAGCAGGTCGGCGACCAGGTGGATCGCGACGAGCCGCTCTTCGAGATCTCCACCGACAAGGTGGATTCCGAGGTGCCGTCGCCGGCGTCGGGAGTCCTGACGCAGGTCGTGGTGCCCGAGGGGGAGACGGTGGAGGTGGGCGCGCTGCTGGCGGTCATCTCCGACAGCGCGGAGGCGCCCGGGCCCGAGCCGCCGGCCAGTCCCGAACCAGAGCCGCCGCCGCCCCCGCCGCCGCCGGCGGCCGCGGCGCCCGCGCCCGAGCCGGTCCCCGCCCCCG
>JAPPKQ010000169.1 GCA_028819945.1 bacterium
CCGGCGTCGTCATCCGGAGGCGGATCACCGAGGTGTCGCGCCGCCGGGCGCGTTGCCGCGCCGAGTTGCTGGTGGCCGAGGAGCAGCTCGTCCACTTCAGCGACTCCGAGGCGGACGCCCACCTCCGGTCCCTGGTGTCGGAGACGCCCGTCGCCGACCGCGAGCTGCGCACCGCGGCACGCCACGCGGCGGCGATGACCGGTCACCGCGACCGACTGCAGGCGGAGATCTCCCAACTGGAGGAACGCCTGGACGAGTTGCTGGACCGCCTCTCGAGCAGGAGGAACCCGTGACCGCCGAGCGAACCGTCGGCACGCGCACGCGCGTCCTGATCGCCGAGGACGAGGCCATCATCCGCTTGGATCTGAAGGAGACCCTCACCGCCGAGGGCTACGAGGTGGTCGCCGACAGCGGGCGTGGCGACGAGGCACTGGCGCTGGTGCGCGAGCTGCGTCCCGATGTGGCCATCCTGGACATCAAGATGCCGGGGAACGACGGGTTGGCGGTGGCCCGAGCCATCAGCGACGAGCGTCTCTGCGCAGTGCTGGTGCTCACCGCCTTCAGCCAGCGCGAGCTGGTGGCGCAGGCGGCCCAGTCGGGTGTCCTGGCGTACCTCGTCAAGCCGTTCGCGGCCGGCGAGTTGGTGGCGGCCATCGAGATCGCCCTGGCCCGCTTCGGAGAGGCGCAGGAGCTCAAGGCCGAAGCCACCGACTATGCCGAGCAACTCCAGACCCGCAAGATCGTCGAGCGCGCCAAGGGCCTGCTCATGGACAACTACGGCTTCCGCGAGGACGACGCTTTCGCCTTCATGCGCAGCACCGCCATGAACCAGCGGCGCCCGATGCGCGCCGTGGCCGAGGATCTGCTGGCCGGCACCCTGTCGGTGGCCTCGACGCCTGCCGACGACTCGCAGTGAGACGCCGCGGTGTGCTCGCGTCGTCGCCCGCCGCCCCCTGAACCCGTGAGCGGCCTACTGCTCATCGACGGGCATTCCCTGGCCTACCGGGCCTTCCACGCCCTCCCTGAGGACCTCAAGACCGCCTCCGGGCAGGTCACCAACGCGGTGTACGGCTTCACTTCGATGCTGGTGAACCTGCTGCGTGACCACGCGCCGGAGCGGGTGGCGGTGGCGTTCGACCTGCCCGGGGGCACTTTCCGCCACGAGCGCCTCGACAGCTACAAGGCCAACCGGTCGAAGCCGCCGGAGATCTTCCGCGAGCAGTTGGGCCTGCTGCGCGAGGTGCTGGACGTGCTGGGAGTGCGCACCGTGGAGGCCCCCGGCTTCGAGGCCGACGACATCCTGGCAACCCTCGCCACCGAGGCCGCCGCCGAGGGTCTGGACGTAGCCGTGGTGACAGGGGACCGCGACGCCTTCCAGTTGGTGGCCGACCCCCACGTCACGGTGCTGTACCCCCGCCGGGGCATGTCGGACCACGTGCGCTACGACGAGGCGGGCATCGAGGCGCGCACCGGCGTGCGTCCCGCCGACTACGTGGACTACGCCGCCCTGCGCGGCGACACCTCCGACAACCTGCCGGGCGTGCCAGGCGTCGGGGAGAAGACGGCGGCCCGGCTCGTCAACGCCCACGGCGGCATCGACGGGATCTACGCGCATCTCGACGAGCAGACCCCCCGGTTGCGGTCGTCGCTGCAGGAGGCGGAGCAGGCCGTTCGCCTCAACTGCGAACTCATGGAACTGCGGCGCGATCTGGAACTGCCCGTCACCGTCGGCGACCTGGCCGTGACGCCGGGCGCGACCGAGGAGATCCTCCGCCTGTTCGAGTTCCTGGAGTTCGGCTCGCTGCTGGGGCGCCTCGGCGAGGCCCTGGGCCTGGAGTTCGCCCCTGAGGCAACCGCCGAGGTGCTCGAGGTCGCCGTGGAGCAACCCGGCGATGCAGCAGCCGCCGTGGCCCGCATCACCGTCCTGGCGCAGGGCGGTCGGCTGGCCGTTGCGGGGGCGTGGCGCGGCCGGCGAGGCCGGTCGGAGTTCGAGGGGTTGGCTCTCATCGGTGCCGATGAGAGTCCCCCCGATCCGTCGTCGCAAACCGGCGAGGGCGAGGGCGACGCCGGTGCTGCCCGGAGCGCGGTGTGGATTCCGGGAGACCTGCTGGACGGCGGGGCGCTGCGGGAGGTGCTCGACGGTCTGTTCGGCGAGGGCGGCCCCGGGTTGGTGGCGCACGACGCCAGGGACCTGATGCGCGGCCTGCTGGCCATCGGCATCGACGTCCGCTCGCTGAGCATGGACACCGCCATCGCCGCCTACCTGCTGGATCCCTCGCAGTCCGACTATCCCGTCGGGGACCTGCTGGCGCGCTACGCCGGCTGCGCCCTGGCCGCCGACGGCGCCGAGGAGGAGACGCAGGGACGGCTGGCGTTCCCCGAGACCGGCGAGGCACTCCGGACCCGCACCGCGCTCGAGGCCCTGGCCGCGGCCCGCCTCGCGGAGCCCCTGCGCGCCGCGCTGCGCGACGGCGGCGCCGAGAATCTGCACGACACGATCGAGGTGCCGCTGGTGCGAGTGCTGGCCCGCATGGAGCACTGCGGTGTGGGCGTGGACGTCGCCGGCCTGAAGGCTCTGCGCCGCGAGTTCAAAGAAGAGGCCGAGCGGCTGCGTGCCCAGGTCATCGCCGACGGCGGTGGCGATGAGTTCAACGTCAACTCGCCGCAGCAACTCGGCAAGGTGCTGTTCGACCGGCTCGGGCTCCCGCCGCAGAAGAAGACCAAGACGGGTTATTCCACCGATGCGGCCACGCTGGAGCGGCTGCGCGGCGAGCACGACATCGTCGAGCACCTGCTCGCCTACCGGGAGGTGGAGAAGCTGCGCTCCACGTACGGAGAAGGGTTGCTGGCCGAGGTGAACCCGGCCACCGGTCGCATCCATGCCTCCTTCAACCAGACGGTGGCCCGCACCGGCCGGCTCTCCTCCGACGCCCCTAACCTGCACAACATCCCGGTGCGCACAGAGACGGGGCGGGCGTTCCGCAAGGTGTTCGTGCCCCGGCCGGGCACGGCGTTGCTGATCGCCGATTACAACCAGATCGAGCTGCGCTGCATCGCCCACTTGGCCGACGACCCGGGGCTCATCGCCGCGTTCGAGGCGGGGGAGGACATTCACACGGCCACCGCGGCGAGGGTCTTCGGCACCTCACCGCAGGAGGTCGGCACCGAACTGAGATCGAAGGCCAAGATGGTCTCCTACGGGCTGGCCTACGGCATGGAGGCCTACGGGTTGGGCCAGCGCCTGCAGATCTCCACCGAGGAGGCGCAGGTCATCCTGGACGCCTACTTCGAGGCGTTCCCGGCGGTGCGCGACTACATGGACGCAGCGGCGACCCGGGCGCGCGAGCTCGGCTACACCGAGACGCTGTTCGGCCGGCGGAGGCCGATTCCCGAACTCCGCTCGGACAACTTCCGGGTGCGCCAGGCCGGCGAGCGCCAGGCCAAGAACGCCGGCATCCAGGGTCTCGCCGCGGACATCTTCAAGGTGGCCCTGGTGCACATCGACGGCGCCCTGGAGCGCGACGCCATGGCCAGCCGGCTCATCCTGCAGGTCCACGACGAGGTCATCCTGGAGGTGCCCGAAGAGGAGCGCGAACCCGCGAAGGAGCTGGTCCGCCGGGAGATGGCGACCGCCTGCGAGCTGCGGGTCCCCCTGGTCGTGGATCTGGCCTTCGGCACCACCTGGGCGGCCGGCAAGGCCTGAGCGACACTCCGTCATGCCCGCGGCGCGCCGGCCGGCGGATTGCAGTTGGTGGTCGTGCTGTTAGCCTTGCTCCTGCTATCGGGGCCGGTCGGCCCCGTTTCGGCGGCTCGCGTCGTCCAGTCCCGTCCATCGAACAAGTGAGAATCCGTGTCCGACCTCGACCCCAACCTGTCCGTATCCGACGATTCAACCCCCGAACCGACTCCCGCTGAAGAGACACCCGAGCCGTCAGCTTCTGCAGAGAGCCCCCCAGCGGAGGAATCCGCGTCCGAGACCGCCGACGAGATGACCGAGGCGTACGAGCCGCGGGAGATCGCGGTCAACGACCTGAACGACGAGGCGTTGGCCGCCGCCTACAGCGCCAGCGTGGTGACCGTCGAGGAAGGCACGATGGTGGTCGGCCGCGTGGTGCGGATCGACAACGACGAGGTGCTCATCGACATCGGCTTCAAGTCCGAAGGAGTCATCCCGTCGCGCGAACTCTCGATCCGCAACGACGCCGATCCCGGCGACGTGGTGGCGATAGACGAGGAGGTCGAGGCGCTCGTCCTGCAGAAGGAGGACAAGGAGGGCCGCCTCATCCTCTCCAAGAAGCGCGCCCAGTACGAGCGCGCCTGGGGCAACGTGGAGGAGGTCAAGGCCGCCGGCGGTGTCGTCTCGGGAACCGTCATCGAGGTCGTCAAGGGCGGGCTCATCGTGGACATCGGCCTGCGCGGCTTCCTGCCCGCCTCGCTCGTGGACCTGCGGCGGGTGCGCGACCTGCAGCCGTTCGTGGGCAGCAAGGTGGAGGCCAAGATCATCGAGCTCGACAAGAACCGCAACAACGTGGTGCTGTCGCGCCGGGCGTGGCTGGAGGAGACCCAGAAGGAGCAGCGCGAGGAGTTCCTGGAGAACCTGAAGCCGGGCGAGGTCCGCCGGGGCGTCGTCTCCTCGGTCGTGCCGTTCGGAGCCTTCATCGACCTCGGCGGAATGGACGGCCTGGTGCACGTCTCGGAGCTGTCGTGGCGCCACGTGGACCACCCCGGATCGGTCGTGTCGGTCGGCGACGAGGTGGAGGTGCAGGTGCTCGAGGTGGACCCGAGCCGCGAGCGCATCAGCCTCTCCCTGAAGGCCACCCAGCAGGATCCCTGGCAGGAGTTCGCCGCCACCCACCGGGTCGGCGAGCTGGTCTACGGCCGGGTCACCAAGCTGGTCCCGTTCGGCGCATTCGTGCAGGTCGGCGAGAGCATCGAGGGGCTCACCCACATCTCGGAGATGTCGGCGCACCACGTGGAGGTGCCCGAGCAGGTCGTCACGCCCGGCGAGGAGCTGTGGGTGAAGATCATCGACATCGACCTGCAGCGTCGCCGCATCAGCCTGTCCATCAAGCAGGCCGCCGAGGGCGGCGTGGTGTCCGCCGAGTTCCAGGAGGCCTTCGGCGAGCACGCCTTCGACGAGGAGGGCAACTACCTGGGCGCCGCCACGGATGGCGAGCCGCCCGAGCCGGGCACCGAAGACGGCGCCGGGATGGACGAGGTCGAGAATCTCGAGGCCGTCGCCCACGCCTGAGGACCCAGCGGCCGGCGCTCGATGATCGAGGTCGACCTCACCGGCTGCATCGGCTCCGGCAAGTCCACCGTCGCCGCCGCCCTGGTGCGTCGCGGTGCCGTCCTCCTCGACGCCGACGCCATCGTCGCCGAACTGCAGCAGCCGGGTCGACCGGTCCTGGAGGAGATGGTGGCCCACTTCGGGCCCTCCATCCTGCGCGCCGACGGGCATCTGGCCCGCGCCGCCGTGGCCGCCGTCGTCTTCGAGGATCCGGGGGAGTTGGCGGCACTGAACGCCATCGTGCACCCGGCTGTGCGCGCCGAGATGGCGGCCCGGCGCCGGGAACTGGCCGGCAGCGACGCCGTGATCGTGGCCGACATCCCGCTGCTCGCCGAGTCGGGGCCCGAGCGGCGGGAGGGGCTGGCGGGCATCATCGTCGTCGACGTCGACCCCGAGGTCGCCGTGCAGCGCCTCGTGGCGGGGCGCGACCTGACGGCCGACGAGGCGCGGGCACGGCTGGCCCGCCAGGCCACCCGCGCCGAGCGCCTGGCGCTCGCGGACTTCGTGATCGACAACAACGGCACGCCCGAGGCGTTGGAGGAGCAGGTGGACCGCTGCTGGCAGTGGATCACGTCGCTGCGCGACTCACCGACACGCTGAGACACCCGGTTGGCACCGAACCTCAGTTTCGTCGTCATTCCGGCGAAGGCCGGAATCCAGCGCTCGACGATCCCCGACCGAGCCAACCTCCGGATCGAGCGGCTGGCTAGGGTCGTCTCGTGACCTCCGGCGCCGACCTCGTGGCCTCGCGCCGCCACACACCGTTCCGCATGGTGGCAGACTTCCGGCCCGCCGGCGACCAGCCGGCCGCCATCGCAGGGCTGTCGGAGGGAATCGGAAACGGCGAGCGCTTCCTCACGCTGCTGGGCATCACCGGCTCCGGCAAGAGCGCCACCATGGCTTGGACCATCGAGCAGGTGCAGCGGCCGACCCTGGTGCTGGCGCCGAACAAGTCGCTCGCCGCCCAACTGGCCAACGAACTGCGGGAGTTCTTCCCGCACAACCGGGTGGAGTACTTCGTCTCCTACTACGACTACTACCAGCCCGAGGCGTACA
>JAPPKQ010000357.1 GCA_028819945.1 bacterium
GTCACAGCCGTGGCCGTGGGGCGGCTGCACCGGCGCCTGGGGGGCCGGGGGGACGCCACGCTGAAGCCCCCCGGCACGCCGGTGGCCGTGGGGCGGCTGCACCGGCGCCCGGCGGTCCACGGCGGCGCCGCACTCCCGGAGATCTCCCGCATGGTGCTGCGAGGCCAACTCGCCGCCGGCCGGCACGCAGCAGTGGCGCTGCGCCGGGCGTGGCTTCCGCTGCTGGGCGCCGCAGCGTCGTGGCCCTGGGGACGGCGCCTGGCCCTGGCGGCTCTGGTCGTGGAGCCGCTGGCAACCTGGCTCACCCGCCGTCCGGCTCTCGGACCGCTTCGCTGGACGGCGGCGACCCTGCTCTCCGACGCCGCCTACTGCGCCGGCGTCTGGCGCGGCGCTCTGGCGGCGCACTCGGCCGCTGCTCTGCGACCGCGGCTTATCCGGACGATGGGCAGTCCAGCCGACGAGCGGGCCGGTGCTCCAGACCTTGGATCCCGGCCTTCGCCGGGATGACGCCGGAGGTGGGAGGGGTTTGGTGGGCCGGATCCTGCTTATGGACTCCGGAGGGGCCAGGGGTGCGCCCGCTCGAGTTGTCCGGCGAGGCGGAACAGCACGTCCTCGCGCCCGTATCCCGCAGTGAAGTGGATGCCGACCGGCAGATTGTCGGCGTTGCGGTCCCAGGGGACCGACATCGCCGGCACACCGGCGATGTTGGCGAGCGACGTGAACGGGATGAAGTTGAAGACGGCGGTCAAGTAGCCGTTGAGATCCTCAGTCGTGGGATCCAGGACGCCCAGCGGCGGCGGCGGCGTGGCAACCACCGGCGAGAGCAGGACATCGTAGGTCTCGAAGAACGGCGCGATGTCCCGGCCCACACCGTGCATCGCCCATGTGGCGCGGACCAGGTCCGCGGCCGTGCGATAGCTGCCGATGTTCCTCAGCACGCCCACCACGTGCTCGAGGTCACCCGGCCCGGGCGACCGGCCGGACTCCTCGCCGTACCGGTCGAGCCCGGCCTGCACGTTGGCGGCGATCAGCAGCGTGAAGGCGTCACCCATGCCCTTCACGTCATAGGAGGGAACGGCGTCGACGACCTCGTGACCCAGGTCGGCCAGGGCATCCGCCGCACGATCGACCGCCGCGACGCAGTCCTCGTGCACCGCCGCCCCGTTCAGCGCCTCACGCTGCGCGGCGACCCGCAGCCTTCCCGGAGCAGTCGCCACCTCGGCGGCGTAGGGGCGGGCTTGCGGCGGCGCCCAGTAGGGATCACCGGCGGCGGGGCCGCTGATCGCATCCAGCACGGCGGCGTTGTCCCGGACAGTGCGCGTGATGACCCCCTCGGTACTGAGACCGTTCCAGGCCTCGCCGTAGGTGGGGCCGGCGGGCACCCGGCCCCTGGTGGGCTTCAGCGAGAACGCGCCGCAGCACGACGCCGGGATCCGCAGCGAGCCACCACCGTCCGAGCCGTGCGCGGCCGGCACCATTCCCGAGACGACCGCGGCGCCCGACCCGCCGGAGGATCCCCCGGCGCTGAACCCGGCACGCCACGGGTTCTGCGTGGCGCCGAACAGGGCGCCCTCGGTGCTGGGGCAGCACCCGAACTCCGGCGTGTTCGTCTTGCCGAAGATCACGAAACCCGCCCGGCGGAACCGGCGCACCGTCTCGGAGTCGACTTCGGGCACGTTGTCGACCCAGTAGTGGCTGCCGGACGTCGTCGGCACACCGGCGTAGGCCGCGCGCAGGTCCTTCAACAGGAAGGGCACACCGGTGAAAGGCCCTTCCGGCAGTCCGGCGGCGATCTCGGCTCGGGCCTCGTCGTACATCTCGGTCACGACGGCATTCAGGGCACCGTTGCGCTCGGAGACGGCGGCGATGGCGTCGTCCAGCAACTCCCCCGCCGAAGCCTGCCCGGTTCGAACCAGGTCGGCCGATCCGAGCGCGTCGTGGTCGCGGTAGTCGTCCATGGGTTACCTCCCGGTCAGCGTCGGCTCAGACGTGGATCGCCTTCTGCTCCAGGTATTCCTCCAGCCCGGCGACCCCCAGCTCCTTGCCGAGACCCGATTGCTTGTAGCCGCCGTAGGGCGCCGTGAAGCTCTGATCGGCGCCGTTGACCACCAACCAACCGGCCCGCAGGCGGCGTGCCACCGCCATGGCCTCGTCGGGCTCACCGAACACCATGGCGGCGAGGCCGTAGTCGGTGTCGTTGGCGATGCGCACGGCGTCGTCGGTGTCGGTGTAGGTGAGGATCGACAGGACCGGCCCGAAGATCTCCTCGCGGGCGATGCGCATGTCCATCGTCACGTCTGCGAACACGGTGGGACGGATGAAGTAGCCGCGCTCAAGGCCGTCGGGGGGCTCGACACCACCGGTCACCAGGGTCGCCCCCTCGTCGATCCCCGATTGGATGTACTCCCGCACCCGGTCCCGCTGGCGAGCATTCACGAGCGGCCCCACCACGGTGTCGGGCGCCGCGGGATCCCCAACCGCCAGCGACTCGGCGATGGCCGTCGCGGCCGCCGCGGCCTCGTCACGCTGCGTCTCCGGCACCAGCAATCGTGTGGAAGCCGTGCACATCTGGCCGCAATTGATGTAGCAGCCCTGCACTGCGGCCGCCACCGCGTCGGCCAACGGCGCGCCGTCGAGGACGATGAGCGGCGACTTGCCGCCGAGTTCGAGTGTCACCTTCTTCACCGTGGACGCGGCCACAGCGGAGATCCGCCGACCGGTGGCGGTGGACCCGGTGAACGAGACCATGTCCACGTCGGGGTGCGCCACCAGAGCCTCGCCGGCACTCGGTCCCGCCCCGGACACCAGGTTGAAGACGCCCGGAGGAACGCCGGCCTCGTGGACGATCTCGGCGAGCATGAAAGCCGTCAGAGGCGCGTACTCGCTCGGCTTCACGATCACGGTGCAACCCATTGCGAGCGCCGGCGCGACCTTCACGGCGATCTGAACGAGCGGGAAGTTCCAGGGCGTGATGGCGCCGACCACGCCGATCGGTTCCTTCACGGTCAGGGTGCCGCCCACGGTGGCCTCCATCTCGATCTCCGGGGCGAGCGTCGCGTTGTCGCCGAAGACCACGGCGGCCAACCCCGTCTGAAACATCGGAGCGATCATCGACGGCGTGCCCACCTCGCCGACGACGGACCGGGCCAACTCGTCGTTGCGGGCCATGATCCCCTCGGCGATCCGTCCGAGGGCACCGAGCCGCTCATCCAGAGGTGTCGCGGACCAGCCGGCGAACGCGGCGCGGGCCGCGGCGACCGCACGGTCGACGTCGGCGGCACCACCGGCCGGGACGCGGCCCATGACCTCCTCCGAGAAGGCATTGACGACCTCGATGCGCTCATCGCTCGACGGAACGGTCCACTCGCCTCCGATGTACAGCCGCGAGAACTCCTGCATGAGGCACTCCTTGCTTGTCGGGTCCCGCGAGCGCGGATGCCGCAGGCGGGATGAAGGTCAAGGCACTAGGACAGGCAGAGTCTGTCGATGCGCTCCTCTGATATATCACGGCCGAGAAGTTCCGCGCCGATCCCGCCGCGCTGCATGACGAGCACGCGATCGCAGACCCGGACCAGTTCGGCGCTGTCGGTGGAGCAGACCAGCACGCCCGCGCCGTCACGGGCGGCGTCGGTGATCCGGCGGTGGATCTCGGCCTTCGCTCCCACGTCCACCCCCTGCGTGGGTTCGTCCAGCACCAGCACACGGGGCTGGATGCGCAGCCAGCGGGCCAGTAGCACCTTCTGCTGATTGCCGCCGCTGAGCCGCATCGTGCCGAGCGTCTGATTGCGCGGCCGGACGTCCAACATGCCCAGCCAGGCGTCGACGTCCGAACGCTCCTTGCGGTGCCGCAGTATCCCCCCGCGCAGGTAGGGGCGCAGGTCGGCCAGTGTCACGTTCTCACGCACGACCATGGACGCGACGAGTCCCAGCGACTTGCGGTCAGCGGGAACGAATCCGAGGCCGGCCGCGACGGCGAGGTCGGGACGCCCGGCCGGCACGGGGTTCCCCCGGACAGACACCGAGCCGCTGCGTCCGGCCGCACCGAAGAGGGCGGGGCCGAGTTCCTCGCGCCCCGAACCTGTGAGGCCGGCCACGCCGACAACCTCGCCGGCGCCGACCTGCAGGCTCACACCGCGAAGCACCGTGCCGGAGAGATCCTCGACGACCAGCGACGGCTCGTACTCGGCCGGCGCTCCCGGTGTTTCCGCCTCCCCGCCGGCGATCACGGAGCCGCGCCCCACGATCAACTCCACCATGCGGTCGTGGTCCAGGTCATCCGCAGCGAATGTGCCCACACGCGCGCCGTCGCGCAGGATGGTGACCCGGTCCGCCAGATCCAGAACCTCGTCGAGGTGGTGCGAGACGTAGATCACACCGACGCCTCGCGCCCGGATCGTCCGGATCACGTCGAACAGGCGCGCCACCTCGGCCTCGGGAAGCGAGGCGGTCGGCTCGTCCAGCACCAGCAGGCGCGCCGCCGACTCCCAGCCGTCCAACGCCCGGGCGATGGCGATGCCGGACCGCTCCGATGCCCGCAGCGAGCCGACCAGGGAACGGACGTCGAGGTCGTAGCCCAATTCGGCCAGCGCGGCCCTCGTTCGGTGCCGTTCGTGCCGCCAGGAGATCCGCCGGGGGAAGCGGACGTCGTAGCCGCGCCCCAGTGCGAGGTTCTCGACCACGTCGAGGCTGTCGACCAGACCGAGGTCCTGGTGGACGAAGCGCAGCCCGCGCAGGCGCGCCTCGCCGGGGCGGCGCGGATCGAACTCGCTGCCCTCCGCCGCGATCGAGCCCCCGTCCGGGTCGTAGACACCGGCGAGGATCTTGACGAGCGTGGACTTGCCCGATCCGTTCTGGCCCACCAGGGCATGGATCTCGCCGGCCCGGACGTCGAAGTCGACGTCGACGAGCGCCTCGGTCGGCCCGAACGCCTTGGAGACGCCCCGGACCTCGAGCAGAGACTCGCCCCCGGCCACGGTGACGGCCGCGCCGGCCCGCACGAGGTCCGTCACGGCGCCAGTCCCCCCGGCGAGTCGCCGCGGCGGCGGTATACGGCGATCCCGACTGCAAGCGCCAGCGTGACGCCGTTGAAGAGATCGTCCACCCAGACCTCCGTGCCCGAGAGTTGCAGACCCTTGACACCTGTCGCCAGGAGGTAGACGGCGACGAGCGTGCCCCAGGCGTTGATTCTCCCCCGCTTGATCTGCGTCGAACCCAGGAACACGGCGGTGTAAGCGGGAATGAGCTTCGGTGGGCCGGCGGTCAGCGATGCCGAACCGAGCTTCGCCGCCAGAACGACGCCGGCGAACGCGGCGACCGCGGCCGAGACGATCAGCGACACGGTGACGAATCGATCGGTCCGCACGCCGGCGAGGCGCGCTGCCGCAGGATTCCCGCCCGTGGCGTAGGCGTAGCGCCCGCTGCGCGTGTACTCGAGCACGAACCAGATGATCAGCGTCAGGCCGAGCAGGTAGAAGAACGGCTGCGGCAGCCCGAGCACCACGTTGCGGCCGAAGCTCTTGAACTCGTCGGAGAACTCACCGGCGATCTGGCGGTTGTTGGAGACGAACAGGATGAAGGCCTGCAGGATCGAACTCATGGCCAGCGTGGCGATGAAGGAGTTGACCCCGATCTTGACCACCAGGAGGGCGTTCGCGAGCCCGACCGCCACGCCGATGGCAACCATCATCAGGGTCACGACGGCCATGTTGATGCCGGTGTTCACGTTCATCCACGTGGCAGCCACGAGGGTGAACCCCAGCACGTGCCCGATCGAGAGATCGAAGACGCCGCAGGCCAGCGGCACGACCAGCCCGACCGCAACCATGCCCGTCACCGCCTGATCCGAGGCCAGGACCCGCAGCGTCGTCGTCGTGAGGAACGTCTCGGGCACCCACAGGGCGAAGATCAGGATGATGAGGCCCCAGATGTAGATGCCGCTGAGGCGGTCCACGCCGAAGTGGAACCGCCGACGTGTCCGGGTTGTCGTCTCTGCGCTCTCTGCCACCCGCGGCGCAGTGTAGGTGAGGCTCGCAGGCCGCTGGGCCGGGAAACATGTACCATCCCCCGAGTTCTCCCGAGGGGAAGGTCAGACAATGAAGAAGACTCGATTCCTGCTTCCGCTGCTCGTCGCAGTGCTGGCGATTGTCGCAGCCTCCTGCGCCACCGAGGACTCAGCCGCCGGCGATCTCGCCCAGCAAGCCCTCGACGAGGCGCGAGCCGCGTCCGCGGCGGCTGCGGCGAACACGCAGGCCGTCGGCGATGCAGCCGCGGCCGCCGATGCAGGCCGTGCCGAGGCCGGCGCCGCCGCGGCGCAGGCTCAGTCCGCCGG
>JAPPKQ010000368.1 GCA_028819945.1 bacterium
TACGTGCGATCGGCGAGGCCACCGTCGCCGGCATCATCGACGGCAGCATCGACACCGGTTCCGGGACTCCCGCCGCCGCACCGGCGGAGGTGCCTTCGGGGCCGTTGCGGGTGGCGATTGTGGCGCCGTCGGCGGAGAATGATCTGGCGTTCACGCAGAGCATCGTTGAGGGTGTTGCGGCGTTGGGTGAGATGCGCGAGTTGGAGGTGGAGGTGACCGATGGGACCTTCATCGTGGAGGATGCGGCGGTGGCGATCCGGGAGTACGCGGAGGCCGGGTTCGATCTGGTGATCGCGCACGGTTCGCAGTACGGCGGGTCGTTGCAGGAGATCGCGCCGGACTTCCCGGACACGTCGTTCGCGTGGGGCACGTCGGTGGACACGTTCGGTCTGCCGAATGTGTTCGCGTATACGGCGGCGTCGGATCAGGGCGGTTACGTGCTCGGGTCGATGGCTGCGGTGTTGACCGAGACGGGCGTGATCGGCGTTGTGGGGCCCATCGAGGTGGGTGACGCGAAGCTGTTCGTGGACGGTTTCGTGGCCGGCGCGGGTGCGCAGGATTCCACTGTGGACGTGAACGTGGTGTACACGGAGTCCTTCAGTGACGTGGCCAAGGCCGCGGAGACCGCCGAGGCGCACGTGTCGCAGGGCGCGGACGTGATGACCGGTACGGCGCAGATGGTCGTGGGTGCCGTGGGCGTCGCCCAGCGTGAGGGCGCGGCGTGGTTCGCCACGCAGTCCGACCAGTCGGAGTTGGCGCCCGAGATCGTGGTGGCTTCGCAGGTTTATGAGTGGGAGGTCGTGCTGTCGGAGATCGCCGACGCGATCGATCGGGGCGTCAACGGCGGCGAGGCGTTCACGATCACCCTCGCCAACGGCGGCCTGTCGATTGCGTTCAACGACGGTTACGGCCTGTCGGCGGACGTACGTGCGATCGGCGAGGCCACCGTCGCCGGCATCATCGACGGCAGCATCGACACGCAGCCCTGATCCTCCCGTGGGGGGCCGCGGCGCTCTCTTCGCCATGGCCCCCCCACTGACCTCCATACTCAGCCCCGGACGCCGAGGAGCCCCGGCTTGATCAATCGAAGCACCCGATGAGCACAGGTGCCCCAAGGCCCGCCGAGCCGATGGATCCCCTTCTGGCGAGGCGACGAGGCGGTCAGAAGTCGCCGGTTCGGCAGCCGACGGCGCCCGCCGAGGCGCGTCCGCGACCGGAGGCTCCGCTGCTGGAGATGCGCGGGATCACCAAGCAGTTCCCGGGGGTGCTGGCGAACGACCGCGTCGACTTCAACCTCGAGACGGGCGAGGTGCACACGCTGCTGGGGGAGAACGGGGCGGGCAAGAGCACGCTCATGAAGATCCTCTACGGCATGTACCGGCCCGACGACGGGGAGGTGCTCCTGCGCGGCGAGCGCGTCACGATCGACTCCCCGTCGGCGGCCATCGAGGGCGGCATCGGCATGATCCACCAGCACTTCATGCTGGTTCCCACCCTCACGGTCACCGAGAACGTGGCGCTGGGCCTGCAATCTCGCCGGCGCCCCCTGACGGACCTGCCGACGGTGGCCGATCGGATCAGGGAACTCTCCGACACCTACGGGCTGCGCGTCGACCCCGACACGCCCATCTGGCAGCTCGCCGTGGGCGAGCGCCAGCGGGTGGAGATCCTCAAGGCCCTCTACCGGGAGGCGACCGTCCTGGTCATGGACGAGCCGACCGCGGTCCTGACTCCCCAGGAGGTCGACGAGTTGATCGTCGTCCTGCGCCGCATGGCGGCCGACGGCCGGGGTCTGGTCTTCATCTCGCACAAGCTGCACGAGGTGATGGCGGTGTCGGACCGCATCACCGTGCTGCGGGACGGCCGCGTGGCCGGGGAGACGACACCGGCGAACACCGACCGCGCCGACCTCGCCCGGATGATGGTCGGCCGGCCGGTCCAGATGGTGCCCGACCGCCCCGAGGTGCAATTGGGGGAGGCGCTACTGGAGGTGCGCGACCTGCGCGTGCTGGGCGACCGGGGCGACGAGGCCGTGGCGGGGATGTCCTTCATCGTCCAAGCCGGCGAGATCCTGGGGCTCGCCGGAGTGTCCGGCAACGGCCAGTCCGAACTCGCCCAGGCGATCGCCGGCCTGCGACCGGTGCAGGAGGGCAGAGTCCACATCGACGGGGCCGACGTGACCGGCGAGCACCCGCGGCGAGTGCGCGACGCGGGCATGTCCTACGTGCCCGAGGAGCGCATGCGCGACGGTGTCATCGGGATGTTCTCGGTGGCGGAGAACCTGGTCCTGCTGAACCAGGGCACGGAGTTCAGCCACAGAGGATTCCTGCGCCTCGGAGCCATCCGGGAGCACTGCCGGGACCTGGTCGACCGGTTCGCGGTCAAGACCCCCAGCATCGACGTGCCGACTTCCAACCTCTCCGGCGGCAACATCCAGAAGCTCATCCTGGCCCGGGAGCTGTCGGCGGAGCCCAAGGTGATCCTGGCCGCCCAGCCCACCCGCGGCGTGGACGTCGGCGCCGGGGAGTACATACACAACCAACTCGTGGCCCAGAAGGCCTCGGGATGCGCCACCTTGTTGATCTCCGAGGACCTCGACGAGGTCTTGGCGCTCTCGGATCGCATCGGCGTGATGTACGAGGGTCGCCTCATGGGCGTCCTCGACCGCGCCGAGGCGACGGTGGAGCAGTTGGGGCTGTGGATGGCCGGCGTCGTCGAGGGCGCCGCCTGATGGCTCAGCCTCCGCGCCCGTCCGGTTCCGGAGCGGGCTGCTCCATGGCGTTGATGTAGTTGTAGATCGTGATGCGGCTGACGCCCATCGCAGCGGCGACGTCCTCGACGCCCTTGCGCAGCAGGAAGGCGCCCCGCTCGTAGAGGAGGCGGACCGCCGCCTGCTTGCCGGTCCGGGACAGGTTCGGCAGCGAGTCGCCCAGCTCGCGTTCGACCGACTCGATGAACCGCCCGAGGGCGCCGTCCAACCCGCCCAGGCGCAGCACACCCACCGTCTCGCCGCCGAAGTCCAGGGGGATGTCGCCCGGCGTCCGCTCCGACGGCGGCAGCAGTTCCCCGCCCACCGCCGCAGCCACCGGCTGGAGCGTCCGCCAGACCGGGTGTTCGGCTTGGCTCGTCAGAGAATCGTCGTTACCGGAGGCCCCGGACCCCGCGGGGTCACCGGAGTTCATGCGGCGTCCACTCCGACCGGCGCGGGCTCATGGGGGTCGCGCTCCAGGCGCAGGACGATCCGCGTGGCACCCGCCTGCAGCGCCTCGCGCACCATGGCCGACGTGGCTGCCGCCGCCTGTTCGATGTCCCCTGTTGCCGTCGTGGCGAAGGGGCCGACCTCCGGTTGGAGTCCCGCATCGGCGAAAGCCGCCACGGCCGCGTCCACGTGGGGGCCGGGAGTGCCCTCCTTGAAGGGCTCGACGAAGAACTCGATGTGAATGATGTCCACGACGCCACCGACTTCCTGAACCTCGGGCACGCGCGCGTTGACGCTGTGCACGTCCTGGCCAACACTAGGCGAGCGATACACCGACAGGAGGATGCCCGGGATGCGCCAAGACGACCTCAAGGACCTGCGCATCGACATCGACCGGCTGGTCGGCCGTCTCGAAGCGCTCAGCCAGATCGGCGACACCGGAGACGGCGGGAACTGCCGGCTCGCGCTGACCGACGAGGACCGCGACGGGCGGGACCTGGTCGTGAGATGGATGCGCGACCTGGGACTGTCGCTCACCGTCGACGTAGTCGGCAACGTGGTCGCCGCCTATCCCGGCGAGACCGACGGGCCGCCGGTCATGACCGGCAGCCACATCGACACCGTGCGCACCGGCGGGCGCTACGACGGCAACCTGGGTGTGCTCGCCGGTCTCGAGGTGATCGAGACGCTCAGCACTGCCGGGGTGCGCCTGCGGCGCCCGCTGGCGGTCGCCTTCTTCACCGACGAGGAGGGCTCGCGCTTCCCGCCCGACATGCTCGGGAGCCTCACGTTCGTGGGCGGCATGAGCGTCGAGGAAGCCCTCGACGTGACCGACAGCGACGGCATCTCGGTGGGTGCCGAACTTGACCGCATCGGCTACCGGGGAGCCGCCCCCTGTCCGGCCCCGGCACCGTTCGCCTTCGTGGAACTGCACATCGAGCAGGGTCCGGTGCTGGAGCAGGAGGGCGTGACCATCGGGGCCGTCACCGGCGTGCAGGGCATCTCCTGGCAGGAGGTGACCATCGAGGGGCAGTCCAACCATGCCGGAACCACGCCGATGGACATGCGGCGCGACGCCGGGTATGCCGCAGCGCGCATCGCGGTGGCGGCGCGGGAGATCGCCGGCGACATCGGCGGCTACCAGGTCGCCACCGTCGGTGTCATGGACCTGCACCCCGACCTGGTGAACGTGGTGGCCGGCAGGGCGCGCCTCTGCGTGGACATGCGCAACATCCACGAGCAGGAACTGCGGCAGGCGGAACGGCTCATGGCCGCGAGCATCGAACGGATCGCCGCCTCCGAGGGGGTGAGCATCTCCGCCCGATCGATGGCCCGTTTCGAGCCGGTAATTTTCGACATCCCGGTGGTGGACCTCATCGAGGCTGTCGCCCGGCGCCTGGGTCACAGCGCCAAGCGCCTGCCCTCGGGCGCCGGCCACGACGCCCAGATGCTGGCGAGGGTCTGCCCCACCGGGATGATCTTCGTGCCGAGCCACCGCGGACTCAGCCACAACCCCGCCGAGTACACCGCGCCCGCCGACCTGGCCGCCGGAGCCGATGTGCTGTTGCAGGTGATGATCGACCTCGCCTCCCGCGAGGGCGACATCCCGGAGGTGTCGCCGGCGGGCGGCGCTTTCACCCGCGGCGAAAAAGGCGTCGGCACCCCCGCCGCCTGAGAGTCAAGCGCCGCCGGCTGCGAATTGCACCCCTGGGATTCGGGTTGCTCGGGCACCTAGAATGCGAGCGCCGAAGTACTCCCTACTCGGCCATAAGCCTTCAACCGGGGAGTGCTCCGGCACCGCTCGTTCTTCGCCGTCGCCGACTTGGAACACGCGAAGACTACCGCGGCGACATCGAGTCCGCTATTCAATGGGGTGCCGCCGAAACGGAACTCGCCCTGCCACTCTGAACACCTCGGGCCGAACAGCCCCTCGAGCGGAGGTCGCACGGGCGAGTGTCGACGCTCGCGGTCAGCGGGGCGGGGTGATCGTGGTGGTCATCTCGGCGCCGGTGCGGGTGATGATCTTGACGGCGATGTTGTTGGGAGGCTGCGGGGCGCTGAAGGGCTGGGAGCTGAGTCCGCACAGAGCCGCGGCGGCCTCGGGGTCCAGGTCGCGGCCGAAGGTCTTCAGCAGGCGCTTGATCTGGGCGTCGCCGCGCTTGTAGCCGGGCAGGTAGATGAGCCGGGGGAAGAAGGCGGCGCCGTCGTGGCCGGTGTCGATCATCCAGCAGTCCACGTCGGCGGGCTTGGAGTTGCGCAGTTCGCCGCTGACGGGGTCGTAGGTGTCGAAGCCGTGCAGGCGGACGACCAACCGGCCGTCGGCGTCGGTCTCGCAGTCCACGTCGGGCTCGCCCAGCAGGGTGAGCGTCGGTGATCCGCCGTCGCGGGCCAGGCCGGGGATCTGCAGGTCGCGCGACGCCACCACTTTGTGCACGGTCACCGGCCCGGCGCTCTCGGGCACATTGTTCTCGAAGGCCGGAGCCACCACGATGAGGTCGGAGATGTCGGCTCGCCCCCTGCGGGCCTCGGCGGCCGCAGCGGCCACCTGAGCGGCGCCCACGGTGGCGTCGGGTGCCCCCAGCACGATGGCGGCGGTGAGTTGGGTCTCCCGTCCGGGGCGGGTGCAGTCGGCCTCGTGGCTCACGAGTCGCCCGTCGGGCCACGGCGTCACCTCTGTCACCTGCAGTAACTCGCGCCCGTTCACGTCGCGGATCGGCCCTGCGGTCAGCGCCTCCAGCAGCCGCTCGGCGTCCTGCCCAGCCGCCGCCCCGATGTCCGACGCCGCCACGCGGGTTCGACGGGAAGACCGTGCGGGCCGGCCGGCACCGAGAGTGGCGCTGGTTTCGTTGTCCGCCGGATCGGGGCCGGGGCCGCCGGGGCCGGTTGAGGTGTCGGACGGATCGTTGCTCCACCCGCCGGCGGGGTCGCTGAACGGCAGGTGCACGTACGGTGAATGCGACTCGACCGTGAACGGCCCGGTGAGGCGGCTGCGGCCCTTCTCCTCCTTCGGCCGGTCGACCAGGTGGATGGTGTTCTCGGGGTCGTCGACGGTGTCATAGGCCAGCGTGGCCGCCGAGACCCGCTGCATCGTCTCGGTGTCGAGGCCCGCGCCCGGGTCGT
>JAPPKQ010000366.1:0-4657 GCA_028819945.1 bacterium
CTGGGGCGACAACGACGACGGTCAGGCCTGGTCGCCGTTCGGGCGCTACACCGCCGTCAGCGCCGGCGGCCGACACACCTGCGCACTCACCACCGACGGCGCCATCACCTGCTGGGGCGACAACGACGACGGTCAGGCCTGGTCGCCGTTCGGGCGCTACACCGCCATCAGCGCCGGCAGCCGACACACCTGCGCACTCACCACCGACGACACCATCGAATGCTGGGGGAGCAGTCTCCTAGATGATTCGCCCGGCGGGCAGTTCGCCGCCGTCAGCGCCGGCGGCGACCACACCTGCGCACTCGGCACCGACGGAGGTGTCACCTGCTGGGGCTGGAACGGGTGGGGTCAAACCGACGCACCCGGCGGGCAGTTCACCGCCGTCAGCACCGGACGCTGGACCTCTTGTGGTCTACGCATCGGCGGCGCCGTCGAATGCTGGGGCCGTCTGGCAGTCGTCAGGCCCACCGCTTAGGAACTCGGGCACATCGTTGTGCCCGCGCCGAGAAACGCTCCGACAGCCAGGCACAGCGCCGCAACGGTCAATCCACAGCGCGGCTCGCAGGATTCGCCGCATGCCGGCAGATCCAAGCCCACATGGCGATGGCGCTGGCCGCTCCGGCGTTGATGGAGCGGGTCGAGCCGAACTGGCTGATCCGGCGCAGCTCCGCGCAGGCCGCGACCGCCGAGTCCGACAGGCCCGGGCCTTCCTGACCGAACAGCAGGACGCAGCGTTCCGGCAGGTGGTGCTGCTCCAGCGACAGCGAGCCCGGCACGTTGTCGAGACCCACGAGCGGCAGCGACTCCCCCGCCGCCCAGCTCGCCAGCGCCGCAACGTCGGGATGGTGGACCACGTGCTGGTAGCGATCGGTCACCATCGCGCCGCGGCGGTTCCAGCGCCGCCGGCCGACGATGTGGACGGCCCGCGCGCCGAAGGCGTTGGCGTTGCGGACCACCGACCCGATGTTGAAGTCGTGCTGCCAGTTCTCGACGGCCACGTGGAACGGGTGCCGCCGCCGGTCCAGGTCGGCCACGATCTCCTCCTGGCGCCAGTAGCGGTAGCGGTCCACGACGTTGCGCCGGTCGCCGGCGGCGAGCAGTTCAGGATCCAGGCGGGGATCGTCGGGCCACGGCTCGGGGTGCGGGCCCACGCCGGCGGGCGGCGACGATCCTGCCTCCCGCGGCGTCGCACTCACAGCGAGGGCACCACGACGCTCGCCATCACCCAGTACTGGCAGCCCACCGCGATGATGACGTTCAGGTGCCATACCTCGTGATACTCGAAGCGTCCGGGCCAGGGATTCGGCCGGCGAAGCCCGAGAGCCAGTGCACCCAGCCCGAAGAACACGCAGCCGACATACACGACCACCGTCCCGAGCACGCCGAGCCCTTCCAGAATCGGACCGATGGCAACGACCGAGACGGCGCCGATGGCCATGAAGACGCCGGTCATCAGCCTGAACCGGGGCTGCAGCGTCCGCCAACGCAGCGCGACCCCCAGAGCGCACACCGCGAGGACGGCGCCGAGCAGCCAGCGCCGGGGCCACCCGGGCACTCCGAGACCCATGATCGCCCCGTAACTGGCGGCGATCAGCCCGAAGATGGCGATGTGGTCCCAGCGGCGCATGCGCAACCATTCCCGGTCGCTCCAGCGCCCCAGGTGGAACGTGCCGCTCACGGCGAACATCACCACGATGCTCGCGGCGTACAGCGCCACGACCGTCCGGGCGCCGGCGCCGGGCGTGACCGTCACGAGCCAGGCGCCGCCCGCGACCGCCGGCAGGATCATGGCGACGTGCATCCGGCCCCGCCAGCTGGGCGGGTTCAGGGAACTCTGCCGGTACGGGTCATCCGACAGGTCGGGGGTCCCGCCGACCTCGGAGCGAGCGGCAGCGTACGACATGGCTACTGGAACCGGAGGAACACCCCCGAGCGGGGCTTGGGATGGAAGTAGGTGGACTTGGGCGGCATGATCTGCCGGGCGTCGGCCACGGACATCATCGTCTCGATCGTGACCGGGTGCAGGACGAAACCCACCCCGCCCGACTCGTCGCAGCGGCGCGCCACTTGCTCGGGGCCCAGCATCGCGGAGATGTAGTCGACGTTGCGGGTCTGCTCCGGGTCGTCGATCCCGAAGGTGGGGGCCAGCACGTGTTCCTGCAACCAGCCGGCGTCGATGCCCTGCACCCCCCGGGCCGGCGTGAACCGGAACCAGCGCCGCCCGAGGTAGACGCCGAACACGCCCTGCCGGGGCGGCTCGGCGTCGCCGACCTCGATGGGTTCCAGCGATCCCAGCCGCAGCAGCGCCGCCTCGATGGCGGCACCGTCGGTGGCCACCGCCGGCGTCACCCGCCGGTGGAAGACCAGCAGGCGCAACTCGTCGTGCGGGAAGAGGGCCGCCAGGATGGCCTCGCTCGCCGGCATCTCACCGGCGGGCGCCGCGCCCTCGCCGGGGCTCGAGAACTCCGGCTCGTCGCCCGCGACCCCGCCGGCGGGCACCGGCGGCATGCCCGGCGGGGAGTGCCCCAGAGTCGTGAGAACGATGTCACTGGGCAGGTAGCCGCCGGCGGCGCTGGAGGCCTTGCGCTGGCGACGCACACGCTCGCTCACCACCAGGCCCGCGCCGAGACGGTGATGCCCGTCGGTGACGTAGAGGTTCTGACCCTGGAGATCCTCGTTCAGGACCTCCAGGAACGCCGGGTCGGTCACCTCCCAGACACGCTGCGCCACGCCGTTCGGATCGACGAAGTCCAGGAGCGGCTCCTGGCCACCCTCGACCGCGTCGAGCAACGCGGCGATGCGCGGCGTTCCCCGGAAGGTCAGGCCGACGGGGCTGGACTGGGCACTGGTCAGCGCCAGGAACTCGCTCAGCAACTCCTCGCGGTCGGCGTGGGTGCGCTCGTGCGGCCTGATGCGGCCCTGCCGGTAGGCCTCCAGGGGCACGATCCCCACGATCCCGCGCTGGCGACAGCCATAGCCGACGAGGCGGTAGACGTAGACGGCCGGATCAGGGCGCGACTCGAAGGCTCCGAGGCGCAGCAGGCGGATCAGCGCCATCTGGTTCAGGACAGCCAGCTCCGCCGGGCTGAGCGCATAGCCGACGTCCTCGGGTGAGCGCGTGGCGTGCATGTAGCTGTCGGGCTGCGCCAGGAGAATGGCACGCCGCTCCTCCACGCCGAGTCCCTCGTACGCCGGGGAGACGACCCGGTCGGCCCAGTCCTGGCAGACGACGCTGGCGGAGAACGGCCACAACACCGACCCGCGGTGACCCTGGGCGCCGCTCTCGGGCCTGGCATCGGTCATGGCCCCGGATCCTCCTCTGTGGGGGCGGAGTCGGCGCCGGGCACCGGACGGACCTCGGTGTGGTACACGTGGGGCAGGTCCAGGATCTCGTCGACCACCTCGGGGTTCATGATCCCCGAGAGGTCCATCGTGGCGACCGCGGCGCTGGAGTCGCGGAAGACCCGGTTCTCCATGCCCGCCACGTTGAGGTCGTGGCGCCGGAGGACGGCCAGTACCGAGGCCAGCACGCCGACGCGGTCCTCGTGGCGGACCACGATGACGTGACTGCCGACGCGCTCGGTCTCGAGGTTCACGCAGTTCGCGACCCGACCGCCGGCGTAGGCCCTGACGACCTTGACTATCGCGGAGGCCACGGCCTCCTGGGCCTGCTCGGTGGAGGCTCCGATGTGGGGAGTGGCGACCACGTTGGGGTGCCTGACCAGCCGTGAGGCGAATCCGGAGGTGGGACCGCTGGGCTCCTCCTCGAAGACGTCCAGGCCGGCGCGGATTCCCTTGGCTTCCATGGCCGCCAGGAGTGCCTCGTTGTCGACCAGGCCGGCCCGCGCCGTGTTCAGCAGGATCGCACCCGCCGGCATGGCCGCCAGCACGGAGGCGTCCACGATCTGCTCGGTGCCGGCGAGGTGCAGGCTCAGGACATCGCAGACCGCCGCCATCTCGACGAGGTCGTCGTGCAGCGTGACGTTGAGCTCCTCGATGCGTCGGAGGACCTGCGGGTCGCGGCCCGGGCGCCGCACGGCGTGCAGGCGCATGCCGAAACCCGCCGCGCGCTCGGCGACAGCCATCCCTATGCGCCCCAGCCCGACGATGCCCAGCGAGCGGCTCTTGAGACCGCGCGCCGCGCCGTAGCGGGGTTTGTCCCAGACGCCCTGACGGAGATCGGCCGCGGCGTCGGCGACGTGACGGTCGAGCGCCACCATGAGGCCCATCGTGAGTTCCGCGACCGCAACGGCGTTGCGCCCCGGCGTGTTGCAGACGTAGATCCCGCGAGCGGAGGCCGCGGCCACGTCGATGTTGTTGAACCCGGCTCCGGCGCGCACGATGAGCGACAGCGAGCGGGACGCGGCGATCGCCTCGGCGGTGACGAGGGTGCTGCGCACCACGAGCACGTCGAACTCGCCGGCGGCCAGCAGCGGCCCCAATCCGTCGGCCTCCACTCGGGGCTTCTCGATGCACTCGAAGCCGCGCGCATGCAGCTTGGCGACGGCGCGGGGGTGGCACGGGTCGGCGAAGAGCACCCTCATGCTCGCACCCTCCTCAGAGCCGGCGGCGAAGTCGACCTCACGTCCCTCATGATGACATTCGGGCGCAGCAGGTGGAAAGCGTCCGGGATCGCGGCCGCCGGTCACGCCGGCCT
>JAPPKQ010000366.1:4667-6312 GCA_028819945.1 bacterium
GTACAGTGCGCCTGCCGCGTGGAGGCGTCTCGCCCAGGAGTCGACAGATGAACGTCATCATGATCGTGGCCGACACGGTGGTCACCGACTACCTGGGGGTTCACGGCGGGCACGTCCACACCCCGAACCTCGACCGCCTGGCTGCCGAGTCGGTGGACTTCGTGTCCGCGCAGGCCGCCTCCTTCCCGACCGTGCCGGCGCGGGCCGACTACCTGACCGGTCGATACGCACTCACCGACATCGGCTGGGGCCCGCTGCCCCGCGACCTGCGGACCCTGCCCGAGTACCTGTCGGAGTCGGGCGTCTCCTGCTGCGGGGTGGTGGACACGCCGTTCTACAAGGTGAAGGGCTACAACTACGACCGGGGCTTCCGCTGGTTCGCCGACATCCCCGTCCAGGACGTGGCCCGACTGTCGGCCGACCCGCGGGTGCAGAGCAACACGCCGCTGGTGCGGGGCCCCTGGCTCACCGAGCACGACCACTGCGCACCGGTCACCTTCACCGAGGCCGAGAAGCATCTGGACCTGCTGGTGCAGGCCGGCGAGCCGTTCTTCCTGTACGTGGACACCTGGGATCCCCACGAGCCGTGGGACGCCCCGCGCTGGTACACCGAGCGCTACCTGCCCGGCTACGACGGGCGCCTCGTCAAGCCCGCCTACGCCACCCTCGACAACCTGGCCGAATTCGACTACACGGCCGACGACGTGGCGATCGCCCGGGCCTGCTACAGCGGCAAGCTGGAGATGGTGGACCGCTGGCTGGGGCGTTTCCTGGACTCTGCCGACGCTCTGGGCCTGCGCCATGACACCGCCGTCATCTTCACCACCGACCACGGCTTCTGCTTCGGCGAGCACGGACTGTTCGGCAAGATGATCGCCGATCGATCCATGGCCGAGCCGGCGCTGCGGCGCTGGCTGCGCTCGCCGCTGTGGCGCGACATCGTCAACGTGCCGCTGTTCGTGCGGCTGCCCGGCAACGACCCGCGGGTCGACGAGCGCCTGGTCTCCGCGGTGGATCTGGCTCCCACGATCACCGACATCTTCGGACTCGAGGCGCCCGATCAGTTCCTGGGCCGCTCACTTCTTCCGCTCGTGACCTCGCCGCAGGGCCCCGGGCGGGAGGTGGCGATAAGCGCCATGCCGCTGGCCAACGCGGGCAGCGACCTGGTCTCCGTCGTGGAAGACATCACCCGGCAGGTCCGGGAGTGGCAACCCGTCACCGTGACCACCGACGACTGGACGATGCTGTGGTCGGTGCGGCAGGAGCCCTGCGAACTGTACGACCGCCGTTCGGACCCCAACCAGACGACGAACGTGGCCGCCGATCACCCTTCGGTGGTCGAGCGGCTGCACGCCCTGATGATCGGTGAGTTGGAAGTGGCCGGCGCCTCGGCGCACCACATCGACGCCCGCCGCTGAACCGACCGGCCTCGGGCCGTGGTTCGCGGGCACCCTGCCTGGCAGGTCGGCGCCCTGAACGGCGCGCGGCTCTAGCCCTCCGCCCAGGGGGGCGCGCCGGCGGGGCGGCTGCCGGGCGCATCCGCGAAGGCCACCGCCGCGGCCGCCACGAGCCGCCCCCACCACCACCCCACCACCCCCCCCCCACCCCGGTCGACGGCCACGTTAAAGAGCTCGTGGGGGTGCGC
>JAPPKQ010000115.1:0-2060 GCA_028819945.1 bacterium
TCCAGGTCGCCCAGCGAGGCCAGGTAGCGGGCGTCCCGCACAGCCATCCGCTCGGCGTAGCCGCCGTCGGAGAAGATGCCGGCCTCGGCCGCGTCGGCACAGATCATCTCCAACTCGGACCTGCAGTCGGCGCAGCGGCCGCACCCCCACGGGGCATAGACCATCACCGGCCCCAGCCGGGGGTGCATGCCGGTCACCTCGTGTCCGAGGATCCGCGGCAGGGTGATGGGGAAAAGGCCCTCGGAGATGTGCAGGTCGGAACCGCAGACGCCGCAGGCGATCACGTCGATCACCTCACCGCCGTCGGGCGCCGGGTCGGGATGGTCCTCGACGAGGCGCACCGGGGCGCCGAACTCGGTGAGCACGACCGCCCGCATCAGTGGCCCCTCCGTTGCCCGCCGGCGTCAGATCCCAGGTAGGCGGCCTGCACGAGGGGGTTGGCCTGGATCTCCGCCGGGGTGCCCACGGCGATGATCTTTCCCTGGTCGAGGGTGTAGACCCGGTCGCAGATCCCGATGATGAAGTTCAGATCGTGGTCGATGACCAGGACGCCGGCGCCCACCAGCGCCGCCGTGGTGCGCACCCGGTGGATCATCTCCAGCGACTCGGCGTCGCTCATCCCGCTCGTGGGCTCGTCCAGGAGCAGGAAGTCGGGTCGGGCCGCCGCCGCCCGCGCCAACTCCAGGCGACGGGCGTTGCCGTAGTCCAACTCCCGGGCGCGGCGCCCACGGAGCTCCCAGAGTCCGACGCCGCGGAGCAGGGTCTCGGTGTCCGGCGCGGGTCGGCCGGGCCGGTGGCGCTCGGCGACGAGGGCCGCCACCTCCACGTTCTCCTGGACGGTCAACGAGCCGAACAGCCGCAGGTTCTGGAACGTGCGCACCAGGCCCCCGCGGGCCACGACGTGCGTGGGAGCGCCCGTGAGGTCTCGACCGGCGGCGATGCATCGGCCCGAGGCGGGTGTGACGACGCCGCCGATCACGTTCAGCAGCGTCGTCTTGCCGGCACCGTTGGGCCCGATCAGCCCGACGACCTCGCCACCCTCCACGGCGACGTGGGCACCCTCGAGGGCGCGGAAACCGCCGAAGTCCACGGTGACGTCCGACGTGACGAGTGAGTTCGCCTGCGGTGGCGGGGACTCGGCGGTCACCGGCGGACTGTCCGGCCGTTCCGCTCGCCGGCGGTGCCGGAGGCGCAGCAGCCAGGCGTCGAGTTCCCAGTCGTCCAGCAGGCCCGACGATCGGAAGATCATGAACCCCAGCATCGCCCCGCCCAGGAAGATGCCCGTGAGCCCGTCGCGCAGCAGCCAGTCCAGTGCCGCCACGTTCACGTCCGGGCCCGCCACGTAGCGCATCCCCTCCAGGCCGATCGTCATGACGACGGTGCCCAGGAGGGCCCCGGTGACGCTGTTGCGCCCGCCGACGATGAGCATCGCCAGCGTGATGAGCGTGTACTCGAAGAAGAAGAAGCGCGGGGTGATGACACCCAGCGCGTAGACGCGGAGCGCCGAGCCCACGGCCACGATCACGACCGACAGCAGCAGGGCGACCATCTGCTGACCGGCGGGGTTGATGCCCACCGCCCGGGCCGCCAGGTCGTCCTCCCGCGCCGCCTGGGCCAGCCGGCCCACGCGGGTCTGGCGGAACAGCCGGGCAACCAGGATCGAGACGAAGAGCAGCACGTAGATCTAGGTTCGGCCCTCCAGCTTGTTGCCGAGGCTGAAGCTGATCCCCGAGCGGCCCCCTCCGGTGAGGTCGGTCCAGTTGCGGGCCACCTCGTGCACCACGAAGAGGAGTGCCAGGGTGATGACGGCGGCCGAGATCGCCCCGGTGCGGGCGCCCGAGCGGGTGAGGCCCAGCCCGATGATGAACGCCGCCACGAGCGTCACACCGATTGCGGCGAGCGTCGCCGCCGCGGGATGCAGGCTCACCTCCGCCAGGCCGAACGGGGCGTCGGGAATGATCTGCGCCTTGCGCTCGGGTGAGATGGCGAGGACGGCGAACGTGTACCCGGCGATGGCGCCGAAGCCGATGTGGCCGAACGACAGCACGCCGGTGTTGCCC
>JAPPKQ010000115.1:2070-6288 GCA_028819945.1 bacterium
CCCCGATCCCGGTGACCACGATGGCGTTGATGAGCATCTGCGTGACGAGGTCGTCGCGGGCGGCCCCGCCGGTCGACGTGTAGGCCAGGGCCCCGCCTACCAGCAGCCCGAACAGCACGACCGACCCCAGTATCGGCCCCAGCACGTGCCGGGCCGGGTCGTTGCGCATGCCGAAGCCCCTGCGGGCGGCCCGCATGCGTCGGGGCGTCATTGCCGTCCTTCCACGCTCGTCATTCCGGCGGAGGCCGGAATCCATCCGACAGCGCCCCGACCCACTGCCCTCGCTCCGGATATGACTGCGTTCGTCGTGACCGGCATGTCACTCACACTCTCTCGGCCCGGCGGATGGTGACCATCCCCTGCGGGCGGAAGACGAACAGCAGGGCGATGCACACGAACACCATCCCGTCGGTGAGGCCGACCAGACCGTCGGGCAGGCGCGAGATCAGCAGGACCTCCACGAGGCCCAGCGCCAGGCCGCCCAGGACGGCGCCCCCCAGGCTGCCCAGCCCCCCGATGAGCGCGGCCAGCACGCCCTTCAGCATGGGCGTGAGGCCGGCGGTGGGGTCCGCCTGCCCGGTGCGCATCAGCCAGAAGACCGAGGCCACCCCGGCCAGGATCCCCGACAGCACGAACGCCCCCCGGATGACCCGGTTGCTGCGCACACCCATGAGGCGGGCCGCCTCGAAGTCCTCCGCTGCGGCGCGCAGCGTCATGCCGAACATCGTGCGACGCACCAGCCACACGGTCCCGGCAAGCGTGACGAGTGTGAAGCCGATGACCGCGAGGTCGTAGATCTCCAGGTTCACCCCGCCCACGCTGACCGTCTCGAACAGCCAGCTCGGCCGGGCGAAGGTTCGCCGGTTCGCGGAGACACCCATGATGAACAGCGCCTGAACCACGAAGTGCACCCCGAAGGACGTCAGCACCATCGTGAAGTCCGAGGAGTTGCGAACCCAGCGGAACGCGGCGAACTCGATCCCCAGCGCCGTCAGCATCGAGGACACCAGGATCGCCGGCACCAGCGCCCACCAGTCCAGCCCCAGCGTGAAGAGCGCGTAGCTCACGTACGCGCTGACGGTGATGAGCTCGCCGTGCGCGAAGTTCACGAGGTGCATGACGCCGAAGATCACGGCGATGCCCAGCGCCAGCAGGGCATAGATGCTGCCGCGGCCGATCCCGTCGACGAGCTGTTGGAGCAGTTCGGTCATGGCAGCACGTCAGCGCTCCACAAGGCCGCTGGGCGCGTGGAGATCGAAGCCTTCAAGTCGGCGCGCGGTTCGATCTCGACCATGCACGCGATTGTCTCACGCTTTTCCCGGCGGTTCGCGCCCGAACGGGACGGGCCCGGCAGGCTGTGCCCGCCGGGCCCGTCAGGAAGATCGCCGGTCGGCTCTCAGCCGATGGTCGCCGCCAGCGAGGGTGCTCCGTTCACGACCTGGTGGACGTAGACGGGCTTGATGGGCGAGCCGCTGCCGCTGGGGTACGACAGCACGCCGGTGACGCCCTCGACACCCTGCGCCTCGGCGATTGCCGCGCCGATCACTGCCGGATCGTGCGATCCGGTGCGCAGGAAGGCGTCGATCACCATGGCGATGGCGTCGGCCGCGAGACCTCCGAAGGACGGGTTCTCGAGGGCGGCGCCGGTGGCCGCCTCGAATCCCTCGTCGAGGATCACGACGCGGCTGCCGGGTGCCGGGAAGGAGTGGGTGGTGTGGTAGAAGCCCTCCACGGCCTCGCCCTCGGCGTAGCCGCCGGTGGCCTCGAAGGCGTCGGTGATGAGGAACCTGGTGTCCACGCCGACCCCGTCCAGCTGGCCGCGCAGGATGGCTGCCTGGAAGGCCAGCATGGCGCTGTAGACCACGTCGGGGGGTGCGTCCAGGTTGGCCATCTCGTTGGCCTGCGACGAGAAGTCCACGTCCTCGATGGGCACGTAGTTGTAGTCGGCGATCACGGCGCCGCCGCCCGCCTCGAAGACCTCGGTGAAGATCTCGGGGTTGTAGCCGAAGTAGGGCCCGGGCGAGGAGAACGTGGCGGCGGTGGTCCAGCCCTGGTCGAGTGCGAACTCCGCCGCGGCGCTGGCCTGGGCGGTGTCGTCGAAGGCCACCAGGAACGCCATCTGCGCGGGATCCGAGAGGGTGGGCTCGGTCGACGCCACGAACAGCACGGGCACCTGACCGGCGGTCACCTGCAGCAGCGGGAAGCCGAAGTCGGGGAACGGCGGCCCGAGGATCGCCGACACCCCGGCGTCCAGCAGGTCCTGGGCGGCGCGCTGGGTGACGTCGGGGTCGCCCTCGATGTTCTGGATCGTCAGCTCCAGCGGGGTGCCGTTCACGCCGCCGGTGCAGTTGATGAGGTCGATGAAGTACGCCGCCGCCTGGCTGGCGGGAGCGTCGGCGAAGCCGCCCAGGTCCGACAGGTCGGCGGCGAAGCCGATCTTCAGCGGGTCGCCGCTGGGTGCCGGTGCGCAGTCACCGAGGTCGGCGGCAAGGACGGCGTCGATGTCGAAGCCCATTGCTGCCGGCTCCTCCGGCTCGGCTGCGGGCGGCGGCTCAGGTGCCGGCGCCGGTGGATCGGGCTCCGGCGGGGGCGGTGGCGGCTCGGGTTCGGGAGCGGGTGCCTCGGTCGCCGGAGGCGGGGGAGGAGCGGGGGCTGCCTCCTCGTCGTCTGTGCCGCAGGCCGCAACGAGGAGCGTCGCCGCCGCGACAGGTACCAGGAGCTTCCGCCAAGTGAATGCACGCCGCATGTCGGTCTTCCCTTCCTTACCCCGTGCCCGCACGCGCCGGTGCTGCGGGCGCTCCCCAACACTGCCACATTTTTCGTTTGGATACAAACGATTAGTGGTGATCGGTGGGGTCAATCCCTCCGCGGTGGGCGGATGCCGCGGAACTCCCAGTCGCCGCCGAAGGCCGTGGAGATGACCTCCTCCGATTCGCTGGGCTGGGCGCCGCAGTCGTCGCGCACCGGCACAGGACCGGCCACGACGGTGTTGGTGAGCGCTCCGAGGCCCTCCACCTCCACGGTGACCACGTCGCCGGGCTCAACCGGCCGCGAACCCGCCGGGGTGCCGCTGAAGACCATGTCGCCCGGCAGCAGCGTGATGGTGCGGGCCAGGTCGGCCACCAGGTAGTGCATGTCCCAGGTCATCTCCGACGTGTTGCCCTCCTGGCGCACCTCGCCGTTCACCAGCGTGCGCAGCGTCTTGTCGCGGAAGTCCCAGCCCTCCACCAGGCCCGGCCCCACCGGGCACATCGTGTCGGAGCCCTTCACCCGCAGCATCGACCCGGCGTCGGTGTCCCGGAAATCGTGCAGCCCGAAGTCGTTGCCGATCGTGTAGCCGGCGATGTAGGAGCCGGCCTCCTCGGGACTGATGTTGCGGGTTGGCCGGCCGATGACGATCACCGCCTCGCCCTCGTAGTTGAGGTACTTGCAGCGCTCCGGGCGCACCACGTGGCCCCGGTGACCCAGCAGCGAGGAGGTGGGCTTGTGGAAGTACGTCGGTGCGGGCGGGAGCGTCACCATGAACTCCCGCACCCGGCTCGTGTGGTTCAGGTGGACGCAGATGATCTTGGTCGGGACCGACGGAGGCAGGTGGACGGCGTCGTACTCGGGCACTGAGCGCCCGTCGGGGGCCACGAGCCGGTCGCCGCTGGGTGCGACCGTGGTGGGGGAGCCGTCCAGCAGGATCCTGCGCCGCTCGTTCATGGATTCTCCTCACGCCCTCCGCAGGGCTCACCACCGTCGTTCCGGCGAAGAGCCCGCCCCGGACTTGATCCGGGGCCGGAACCTACTGCTGAGCGGCGAGATCTGCCCGCACGCCGTCCTGGCTGTGAACCCTCGAAATCATTAGGGACCAAAGCATATACTCGCAGTCGTGTCCGGCTCTGAACTCCAGGGATTCACTTTCCCGCGTTCGGCGACCGGTCGATCCGGGCTCGTCCCGCCGCCGCCGTGGCACTACTCGGGCGACCTGCTCACGATCGAGTACCGGACGGATCCCACCGCCGTCTCCGAACTGCTGCCGCCGCCACTGGAGCCCGCGTTTGAGGACCCCGGCGCCGTGGCCGTGGTGTGGGCCGACTGGCAGTCCTGCTCGGACAGCTTCGAGGAGCTGGCTGATCCGGTGCGGGCGCAGTACAAGGAGTGCTTCGTCGTGGTGCGCTGCCGCTACCGGGACACCACCTACAGCCGCTGCGTCTACATCTGGGTCGACAAGGA
>JAPPKQ010000308.1:0-4798 GCA_028819945.1 bacterium
GCGGCGCAGCGACCCGCGGCGGCTGCGGCGCGGGCTCGGGTGCGGGCGCTGGAGCCGGTGCGGGCACCGGAGCCGAGGCGGCCGGAGCTGTGGCGCCGTCGTCGGCCGCGCAGGCGGTCACCAGCAGGCTGGCCACCACCACGGCGCCGATCCTCAACCGCGTCGCCGTCGAGATCCGGCGTTTCGAGTCGAACTGTTGCATGATCGCTCCTCCTTCGTTTGCACGCGCCCTGCGCGTTCGATCACCCCTCCGACGCCGCGCCGGGGCGGAAAGTTCCCGGCCGGCCGCACCGGAGACTGGATTCCGACCTACGCCGGAATGACGCCGGAGGAACCCGGCACCCGCAAGGCTGCGTCAGGACGCCTGACGCAGCGGACCGAGGGAGGGGACGCCCGGGGGGACGGCCGGCGGAGCGATTTCGCCCGACGATCCGCCGACGCCCGTCGGCGGCCCCGACCGGACAGCCGCGAACAACCGAGGGAGGGGACGCCGGGGCAAGGGCGCGCCGGCCGTCGTTAGGATTGGGGCATGGAACCCAAGGTGTCCCCGTTCAAGGTGCCCGAGCGCCACCGCAAGTGGGTGGACATCGCCGAGGAGTTGGGGCGAGACGCCTTCGCCCCTCGGGCCGCGATGCTGGACGCCGAGAACAGGTTCCCGTTCGAGAACTACGACGACCTACGCGCCAGCGGCCTACTGGCGCTGATGGTTCCCGAGAGCTTCGGAGGCATCGGCGCCGACTCGTTCACCTACGCCACTGTGCTGGGCAAGATCGCCCAGGGCTGCGCCAGCACGGGGCTCACGTTCAACATGCACTCGGCGATCCTGTACTTCCTGCGGTACATCGCCACGCCCGCGCAGCAGGAGCGCTACTTCGGCGAGGTGGTGACCGACGGCGCCGTCTTCTCGTCCATCACCAGCGAGCCGGGCATCTCGTTCCGCCACAAGGGCAAGGTCCGGACCCACATCGAGCGCGACGGCGACGGCTACCGGCTGACCGGGCGGAAGATCTTCTGCTCGCTCTCCACCGGCGCCACCTACTACTTCACCTGGAGCTTCCTCGAGGGCGCCGAGAGCCTCGCCGACGGGCTGCTGACGGTGCTGATCCCCACCGACCGGGACGGCATCGTGATCCTGGACGACTGGAACACCATCGGCATGCGGGCGACGGCCTCCAACTCCATCGACTTCCAGAACGTCCGCATCGAACCCGACGACGTGGTCGGCGAGGTCGGGGCCATCCTCGGCCAGAACATGAGCATCTGGTCGGTGGGGTACACCGCCGTCTACATCGGCATCGCCGAGGCGGCGTTCGAGTACTGCGTCAACGCCATGCGCGCACCGCGCTCCGACGGCAGCCCGCCGCGCAGCGAGGATCCCCTCACCTGGCAGGAGATCGGCCGCCTGTCGATGCAACTCGAGGGCGCCCGCCGGGCCCGCGACACCTTGGGCTACCTCAGCGGCGAACTCGAGCCCGAGGCGTTGGCCTACGTGTTGAACCAGGCCAAGTACCTCGCCACCGAGGCGGCGCACGACATCACCACCCAGGGCATGCGGCTGCTGGGCGGCCGGGGCCTGCACCGCTCCCAGCCCATGGAGCGCTACCTGCGCGACGCCATGGCGGGACTGGTCATGCCGCCGGCCAACGAGCGCTGCCTCGAGACCGTGGGCAAGCTCGCCCTCGGCCTGCCGGCCAAGACGATCGAGTTCGAGTGACCCGAACCAGGAGGAGATCATGGCGAAGCTGACGAAGTTGGATCACGGCAGCCTCTGCGTGGGCGACATCGACAAGGCGGTGTGGTTCTACGGCGACCTGCTGGGACTGGAGCCCCTGCCCCGACCGGACTTCGGGTTCCCCGGCGCCTGGTTCGACGCCGGCGGCACGCCCGTCCATCTCACGACCGGCGGATTCACGCGGAGCGGCAACCCCGAGTTGCGGCCCAACGACGGGCATCTGGCGTTCCTGGTCGACGACCTCGAGGAGATGACCGAAGAACTCACCGAGGCGGACGTGGAGTGGTGGGAGCTGCCGAACTCGCCGGCCGCCGACCGGCAGATCTTCTTCCGCGACCCGTGGGGCAACATGATCGAGATCACCCGCTACCACCCCGCCTGACCCCACAAGAGACCAGACGACCAAGAGTCGGGCCTGAAGTCTCAGTTCCCCGGAATCCGGCTGCGGAGTCCGACTACCTGGCGGCCTTGGAGCACGGGCTGAAGCGGCTGCGAGAGGACGGCTTCCCACTGTCGAACCGGCTCATCCGCGAGGTCCACGGGATCCTGCTCACCCCGGGGCGTGGCAGCACCGAGGCGCCCGGCAAGTTCAGGCCCAGAGGGCGGAGACCGGCACCGACCAGATGCGGCCCGTCGGCGCGCCGTCCAGGGGGTGCGGCGGGCGGCGCCCGGTGTGTAGAACCACGCCCCCGGCGAAGGAGTCCCCGAGTTGGTCCCGGAGCCAGAAGAGATGCCTCGCCTCCTTGCGGCCGCCGTGGATGCCCGCCTTCACCTCCACGGCCACGACGCCACGGACGCCGCCGTCCAGCACGAAGTCCACTTCGCGCCCGTTGCGGCGGAGATGCCCGAGGCTGTATCGCACACTGGAGGCAAGGGCGCCGGCACGAAGTTGCGCCGCCACGAACGTCTCGAGCAACCGCCCACGCAGATCGGCGCTGCGGGAGATGACGTCGGCGCCCACGCCCCAGGCCGCGGCGAGCAGACCGGCGTCCACCAGCAGGCGCTTGGGCGACCGGCGCAGGTGACTTATGCGGTTATGGTGGAACGACGGGGCGTCGGCCACGAGGTAGGTCCTCGACAGTAAGGCCTCGTACGCCCGACCGGTGTTGGACGAGATGCCCACGTCGTCGCAGAGTCGCTGCAGGGGGACGACACCGCCGGAGTGCAGCGCGTAGGCGGCGACGAAGTCGGCCAGCTTCGATCGGTCGTGCCGGCCGACGAGGCCGTCCACGTTGACAGTTCCGTCGATCCGGTTGCGCAGCCGAGCCGCACGCGCCCCCGGATCGACTTCGCTCATCGTGTTCGGGTAGCCGCTCTCCAGAGCGATGGCGACGTAGTCGTTGATGCCGAGGTCGGTGTCGCCGACCTCGATGTCGTGGACATCGAACAACCTCTCCGCGAGCGGCGCTGTCCGAACACCGCGGCGCTCGGCCACGCTGAACGGGAACATGTCGATCGCCTCGGCCCGCCCCGTGAGCGGCGACTGCTCCCCCTCGTGGCCACGAAGTGACCCCGTGATGATGAACCGCCCAGGATCGTTCGACGTGTCGAGGTGCTCCTTCACCGCCCAAAGCACCTCGGGCACCTCCTGCCACTCGTCGATCAGCACGGGAGTGCGCTGTCCGAGCAGAGCCGAGCGCGGATCCTGGCGGATGGCGGCCGCGGTGTCGGCGTTCTGGCAGGCGAAGACTGTGCGCGCGACCTGCAGGGCGGTGGTGGTCTTGCCGACGCCGCGCGGGCCGCGCAGTTCCACCGCGCCCGACCTCGACAGGGCTTGCTCGAGGTGGGTGTCCACGAACCGGGGGATGTACGCGTCGGTCCCGCCGGGTGCCGCCGAGGTGAGCACCGGCAGCTCGACCGAGAGTCTGGCACCGCGCCCTCGAGCGCGGGTCGGATCGGTCACGTCAGGCGGCCGGCGCCGCTGGGCATTCGGCCTGCGCAACGTCGAAACTCCTTCCTACGCATTCTGGAGAGTCTAAGATGCGCGTTTTGCACATCATAACCTGCGCGAATTTCAGGGCCTGACTCGCGCGATCTGTGCGCCGACGAGTTGGTCAGGCGGTGGTGCGCCACTCGGCGCGCCCGTGGGGCAGCGCTTCCTGGCAGAATCTCGGCGACGCGTCGGAGGTACGGCGGGCCGAAGGGCGAACGAGAGAGGATGCGAGCCATGCTTAGCGAGATCGATCGGCTCAAGGCGGAGGTGGCGGCGACGGCCCGGATGATGGCGGCGGCGCGGCTGGTGGAGGGATTCGGCCATGCGTCGGCGCGGCTGGCCGGGGGCGGGTTCCTGATGAGCTCCACCGCGCCGCTGCTCGCACACACCGCTGAGGAGGTCCTCACCTGCGACGACGAGGGCAAAGCGATCGACGCCCCCGCCGGCAGGCCGCTGGAGATCGTCATCCACGCCGGGATCTACCGGGCGCGTCCCGACGTGGGGGCGATCTGCCGGGGCCACGGCGCCGCCATGGCGGCCTGGGGCGTGCGCGGCGAGCCGGTCCCGCTGCTGCACGGCATGGGTGGCCTGGCAGGCGAGACGGTCCCCGTCCACGGTGACCTGGCGCTCATCACCCCGCTCGAATCGGGTGACCGCATGGCGGCCACGCTGGAGGACAACAAGTCGATGCTGCTGCTGGCCAACGGCGGAGTGGCTGTGGGTGACGACCTGCTGGAGGCCGCCACGCGCCTGTGGTACCTGGAGGAGCGCTGCCGGGTGACCGTCGAGGCCGGCCCGGTGGAGCAACCGGAAGGGGCCTGGGCGGAGCGCCTCAGCAGCAGCGCCCCCGAGTTGGTGCGCGCCAAGGCCTGGTTCGCGGCCCGCTTCGGCGACGGCTGAGGGGCGCCCGGCCGGCGGGGCCGGCCCGCGGGCTACAGCATGCTGGTGACGTTGCCGCCGCCGATGGCGACGAGGCCCACGGCGTTCAAGCCGCCGATGGCGACGACGCCGACCGAGTTCACCCCGCCGACCGCCACCAACCCGATCGAGTTCACCCCGCCGAGCGCCACGATGCCGATCGAGTTCACGCCGCCGACGGTGACCAGTCCCATGGCGCTGATCAGACTCAGCGC
>JAPPKQ010000308.1:4808-6254 GCA_028819945.1 bacterium
TGACCCCCGGGGGGGCCCACCTAGCCCCTCGGTGGCCCCCCCGCCGAGGGTTCCCTGCCCCTTGGGGCTGTCCGCCCGCGCCGCCGCGGCACCCAGGGCGTTGATCACGCCCGCGGCGACGATTCCGATCGCGTTGGCACGGTGGATCACCACCGTGCCAACGGCATAGCTGTCCTTGCGCACCTCGTTCGACACCTGTCCTACCTCCCAGGATCCGCCTTGCCTGCTGGAGTCATAGCACAGGGAACTGTAGGCCGCCGCCTCAGGCCCGGGGGATGACCGGGACCAGGACGTGGTTCGGGCGGTCGGGCCCGAAGTGCAGGGTCACCTCGTTCTCGAAGATCCCCGGCGGGCGGTCGCGGGGGTCGTTGTGCAGGAACGGCCCGCAGCCGCGCAGTTCGTTCTTGAAGTTGGAGAGCATCAGCCCCGATGTGTCGCCGCCGTACTCGTAGTCGCGCCCGCGCACGCTGAAGCCGATGCGGTAGCCCGCCGGCACCACGATGCACGTCGGCCAGATCTCGATGTCCAACTCGCAGACCTCGCCGGGCACCAGCGGCTGGTGGTCCGCCTCGAGGTGCGTGTGGTAGGGGCGCCACGGCAGCGACAGTTCGGCATCGAGTTTGCGATGGCTCGCCCGCAGCCAGCCTTGGGCGATCGGCGTGTGCGGGTCGATCGCCCCCATGAAGACAACCTCGTCGCCGTCGGGGTCGAACACCCGGAACACTGCGAACAGGTCGGCGTCAGCCGTGGAGGATGACACGAACAGCTTGGCCGCCAGCGGGCCGGTGATCTCGGTCTCTGCCGCCAGTGGCGTCGTGAGGAACGTCAGCCCGTCGCCGGTGGCCTCGTAGCTCAACTCGCCGGCGCGGGCGCACTGCTCCTTGTTGCGGCGCAGGGTGCCGTCGGCGTGCAGGCCCCAGCGCTGCCAGTCGGTGCGCGGGATCGGCCAGTCGTCCTCGGCCCGCTCCACGAAGCGGTCCACGTGGCGCACCTGCAGGAGCACCCGCGGCTGGCTGTCCCAACCGGTGTCGGCCCCCTTCAGGAAGTGCCCGAAGAACCGCTTCTGGAGCGTCACGCCGTAGTCGGTGTAGTACTCGGTCCAGTGCTCGATGCCGTGCACCTCCAGCCAGCGCTCCGGCGACGCCGAGCGGGTGTAGGCCTCGAAGTTCCCTCGCGGGTGCAGACCCTGGCCGCCCCAGTTGGCCGAGGACAGGAACGGCACCACCACCTTGTCCCAGACCGGCGAGCGGTCGGCGTGGTACTGGTCGTCGAAGGGATGCGCCAGGATGTCGTCCCCGAAGGCGCAGCGGTTGGCGGCCAGCTCCTCGTCGCTGAGCGTGGGAGGCCCCGAGGTCAGCTCCCCCGTGTTGGGGTTGACCGAACCCCGGGTCCCGAGACCGTGCTGCACGGTCTTGACCTGCATGTCGTACCAGTTGTCCCAGAAGG
>JAPPKQ010000097.1 GCA_028819945.1 bacterium
GTCTTGGTGCGTTCGAATGATATACGAACGGCTCCGTGGTGTGCCAGATTGCCTCGATAAGCGAGAAGACGATATCGTGCTCAGTACGGATGTCGATGATTGTGTCGACAATTGCCTTTTCGAGGGACCTCCAGCTTCCCTGGTTTGGTAGTGATGGCATTCCCAGCTGAAGGCATACGGTTCGAACCACATGATCGGCTACATTGCTATAGTGATGTAGGCGTTGACTGCGATCGGTACAGTGTTGGTGTTGCTGCTCGAACTCAATGATGGCATGAGCGAACTTGCTCCGAACCTCCTCGGATAAGTACTTGGTCCAGAGACTCTCACCCTGAGCTTCGCGATGAGACAATCTACGGCGATGCTCTCGTAGCCCGAAGAGTGGCTGACTGAAGTCTATCATCTCAAATTGATTGACCTGAGGAGTGTGGATGCGGGAATCATCGAGCAATATAGCGCGACTGCGATGGAGTTCTTAGGTGTACCAAGACAAGGCGCCGGAATCTTGGCTGCAAGAGGTCTGCGGTGTCACTTGGGGGCACTACCTGAGTTGGGATTCGCGCTGCCCATGGTGCTTGATCAGCCTGATATCGCCGGGAGTCTGCGGCAGGTGCCTCCTTTACGATACTCGGCATCGATCTCCCGGGGCCTTGCGCGAGAGAAGTGCAGGTAACCACCCGGGCCGCGGTCGCGGCGCTGCCGTAGGAGGTGTCTCGCCGAATCCGATTCTTGGACCCAGCGGGGGTGGCGCGTAGGATCGGAGCGTGCTGGGGGAGCCCACTGTCAAGATGGCGCCGGCCGGGGTGGTTCCCGACCTGGATGTTCTCGACAACATCCAGCGGCGGCTGCTGTGGCTGGCGACGCGCATCGTGGACGTGGCGAACCGCCGGGAGGGACTCGAGATCAAGGTCGGGGGCCACCAGGCCTCCTCCGCGTCGATGGTGTCGATCATGACGGCGCTGTGGTTCGCCCACATCGACGGCGACGACAAGGTGGCCGTCAAGCCGCACGCCTCGCCCGTGTACCACGCCATCAAGTACCTCACCGGGGAGTTGGACCGCTCGTACCTCACCACGCTTCGCAAGCGGGGCGGGCTGCAGGCCTACCCGTCGCGCACCAAGGACCCCGACGTGGCGGACTTCTCGACGGGTTCGGTGGGGCTCGGGGCGGTCGCGCCCCTCTTCGCGGCCCTGGTGCGGCGCTACGCCGACGCCCACTTCGAACCGTCGGCGCCGGCCCGCTTCATCGCCACCGTCGGCGACGCCGAACTTGACGAGGGCAACGTGTGGGAGGCCATCGCGGATCCGGTCACCCACGGGCTCGGCAACTTCACGATGGTGGTGGACCTGAACCGCCAGAGCCTCGACCGGGTGATCCCCGACATCGCCGCGATCCGCTTGAAGAGCTTCTTCAGTCACGCCGGCTGGCACGTGGCCGAGGCCAAGTACGGCGCCCGGCTGCGGCGGCTGTTCTCCGAGCCCGGCGGCGACGCCCTGCGCGCTCACATCGACGGCATGTCGAACGAGGCCTACCAGGCGCTGTTCACCTACCAGGGCGCCGAGCGGCGCAAGAAGTTCCTGGATGGCGCCGACGCGGCGGTGCGCCGCCTCACCGATGACTTCGACGACGACGAGTTGTTCGCCCATGTCACCGACCTTGGGGGTCACGACCTCGGTCAGCTCATCGACTGCTTCAAGGCGTGCGACATCGAGGCCGACCGCCCCAGCGTGGTGTTCGCCTACACCGTCAAGGGTTGGGGGCTGCCGATGGCGGGCGACCCCCTGAACCACGCCGTGCTGCTGAACGACGAGCAGATCGACGCCCTCCGGGCCACCGTCGGGCTCACCGAGGCAACCGAATTCGACCGCTTCGACCCCGACAGCCCCGAGGGCCGCGTGTGCGCCTCGGTCGGCTCGGACATCAACAACCCCCCGCCGGTTCCCCGGCCGCGGTTGGCGATGCCGGACGCGGCGGGTCCGCCGACGCTGCGCGGCAAGGTCTCCACTCAGGAGGCGTTCGGTCGTACGCTCACCCGTCTCGCGGAGGTGCCCGAGGTGGGCCAGCGAATCGTGACCACCGCCCCCGACGTGTCGATCTCCACCAACCTGGGCGGCTGGGTCAACAAGGCGGGCGTCTACTGGCACGAGCACCGGGACGACCACGGCGGCGCCGAGCGGCTGCTGCGCTGGGCGCCCTCGCCGGACGGCCAGCACATCGAGCTGGGCCTCTCGGAGATGAACATGTTCATGCTGCTGGGCCAGTTGGGTCTGGCTCACGACCACCACGACCGCCACCTGCTGCCGGTCGGCACGGTGTACGACCCGTTCGTGCTGCGCGGCCTGGACGCCTTCATCTACAGCCTCTACAACGACGCCCGCTTCGTGGTGGCCGGCACACCGTCGGGCATCAGCCTGGCCCCCGAGGGCGGCGCCCACCAGTCCACGATCACCGCAGGCGTCGGCGCCGAACTGCCGGGGCTCACCTACTTCGAGCCTGCCTACGCCACCGAGGTGGACTGGCTGCTGTGCGACGCCCTCGACGGCCTCAGCCGCCCCGACGGCGAGAGCGCCTACTTCCGCCTCAGCACCCGGCCCCTCGACCAGGCGCCGTTCGCCGCGGCCGGCGAGCGCTTGGGCACCGAGGAATTGCGCCGGCAGGTGCTCTCCGGGGGCTACCGGCTGCGACCCGCACCGCTGACCGACCGCCCCGGCGTCACCATCGTCACCACCGGGGTGATGGCTCCCGAGGCCCTCGCAGCGGCGGACGCCCTCGGCGAGGAGGGTGTGGATGCAGGCGTCGTGCACCTCACCAGCCCCGATCTGGTCTACCGCAGCTGGCAGGGCACCTATCGCGCCGCCGCAAGTGCCGCCACCGTGGTGCGCCGCCCCAGCCGGATGCACCAGTTGATCCCCCCCGAGGAGCGCCACCGCCCCGTCGTCAGCGTGCACGACGCCGCCAGCCATGCCCTCGCCTGGCTGGGCGCGGCGGTGGGATCGCGGCACATCCCACTGGGGGTGGACCGCTTCGGCGAGTCCGGCACGATCGCCGACCTGCACGCCATCGCCGGGATCTCCGCCGGCGACATCGTCAACGCCGCCCTCATCGCCATCTACGAGAGCACCGACATCGAGTAGCAGGTCCGCCCGGGTCTCCGCCCGCGGGGCTGTCACAGGGCGTGGCTATCCTGCGATGCAGCGGTCCGTGGGCGCTGCCCGTTCGGCCGCCGTCTCGGCCGCCCGCCGTGTCGTTCGGAACGTGACCGCCCCTGCTCACGCCGATCCGAGCCCCTCGCCTCACGGCGCTGTCGTCTCCGGCCGCTCGCTGCGACGGGCAGAGAGTCGCGGACCGAGACCCACCATCACCGACGAGCGGACGGCGCCTCGCGCGACGGGCCTGATCCGCCAGCAGGGAGAAGCGAATGAGAACGATGCCGAACTCCGCCCGGAGCCAGACCAACGGATCCCAGCCCGCCACCCCTCTCGGTCTCGCGGGGGAGTGCGACCCGCCACCGGGGGAGGAGGGCATCGACGAGTTGGGACCGCCCCCGGTCGTCATGCCTTTCCGTGTGAATGTCATCCGCAGCGCCAACCGGCACAAGACCGTGTCCTCCCGTCTGACGGGCGGGGTCCTCGAGATCCGGATACCGGCCTGGATGTCCGACTACGACGAGGCCGAGGTCGTCAACAACTTCTGTCGACGATTCGAAGAGCGCCACCGTTGCTGGGAGGTCGACCTGGGCGCCCGCGCGCGCGACCTCGCTGCCCGCTACGACCTTCCGGAACCTCGCGCCATCCGCTGGTCCACGCGGCAGCGCCGGCGCTGGGGTTCCTGCAGCACGTTGAAGGGTGAGATCCTCATCTCGCACCGGCTGACCGAGGTGCCCCCGTGGGTACTCGACTACGTCATCGTCCACGAGTTGGCCCATCTCCTCGAGTCGGATCACTCGGCGGCCTTCGACGCCTTGGTGGCGCGCTACCCGCTCACGGAGCGGGCCATCGGCTACCTGGAGGCCTTCGGCGCCTGGGCGGATGGCGTCCTCGAGCGGAGCCCGGAGAATCGAGCCGCCGCCCCGAGCGGCCGACGTCGTTCACCACGCGATTGACCGCTCTCCGGGGCTACCTTATGGTTCGCCGAACCGGCTGGTGAGGAGCAATATGACCATCAACGCGCTCGACCACTACAACATCCAGACGGCGCGGCTCGACGAGACGGTCGAGTTCTATGTCGACGTGCTCGGCTTCGCCAAGGGCTACCGGCCGGGAGTGCGCGGGACCGGGGCATGGCTCTACGCGGGCGGCCACCCGTGCGTGCACATCAACGTGATCGACGACGACATGACCGGACCCACCGGTCCCATCAACCACGTCGCCTTCGAGACGGCGAACGAGCCGGGCGACTACGAGGCCATGCAGCAGAGGCTGACCGAGCGGGGGCTGCCGTTCGAGGTGAACGACAGCAGGCCCAACATCCCGCTTCGGCAGATATTCCTGCACGATCCCAACGGCATCCGCCTCGAACTGAACTACCGAGACGCCCCGCTGGTGCCGGATCCTGTCGACGCCTGAGTCGAGACCGTGACCTGGATTCCGGATTGCGCGCTCGTCACCGGAGCGACCAGTGGCATCGGGGAGGCCGCTGCACTGGCGCTTGTGAAGGGTGGGGTGGGCAGCATCATCGTGGTGGGCCGCAACGCCGAGCGCGCCGAGAGGGTGTGCGCCCGCATCGAGGGGATGGGGGCTTCGACGGAGGTCGTCCTGGCCGACCTCTCCGAGGCGGGCGCCGCCGACGCCGTCTTCGCCGAGGTCGACGCCCGGGGGCTGCTGGCCGACACGCTGATCAACGCTGCCGGGCTGACCACGCGCACCGAGATCCTGGACATCGACCTGGCCGCCTACGACGACCTCTTCGCCGTGAACGTGCGCTCGCCGGTGCTGCTGTGCGGGCGCTTCGCCAGGCGGCTCCAGCGGGCGGGCCGGTCCGGCACCGTCGTGGACATCCTCAGCAACGCCATGCACGGCGGCGCGCCGGACATCAGCATCTACTCCATGACCAAGGCGGCGCTCGGGATCCATACCCGAAACGCCGCCTACGCCCTGCAGGACGACGGGATCAGGGTCAACGGGTTGGCAATGGGCTGGACGCTCACGCCCGGCGAGGACTCGGTGATGCGTGCCACCCACGGCGCCTCCGACGGCTGGGAGACGGTCTACGCCGGTCGCAGACCGCTGGGGCGGCTGATGCGCTCGGAGGAGGTGGCCCGCGCCGTCCGCTTCCTGGCCACGGGCGAGTCGGCGCCGATGACCGGATCGATCGTGACCTTCGACCAGGTGGCCACCGGCATCACCGACCTGCACCCGCACTGAGCCGGCAGCAGCCGGCGAGGAGGATCAGCCCAGGGGCCAGAGGCGCCGCGCCAGGCGCCCGAGCACGGCGCCGGTGAGGGCGCCGCCTGCCACGTCGGAGGCATGGTGGATGCGGACGTGGATGCGACTGAGCGCCACGGCGGCCGCCAGCAGCCAGAGCAGCCTGCGCCAGCTGCGACCGCCCGACTCGCCCAGCAATAGCGCCGAGACCACGGCGCTGGAGGCATGGCCGCTGGGGAAAGCCGTGGTGATGGGTTGGCGTAGGTACAAGGGTCGCTCGGCGTCGTCGGCGACCGGCCGGGAGCGGCGCACGAGCGACTTCAGCAGGCCGTTCACGAACAGCGAGTCCAGCCCCAGAACGGCGGCCAGCCGCAACAGGTTCCGCTCGGCGCGCCGCGAGCCCCCGAGCGCGGCCAGTGCGGCCAGGAGGTGCCAGATCAGCCCGTAGTCGCCGAGTTGCGACGCGGTGTAGAACGCCCTGTCCGCCCAGCGCCGTCCCCGCAGCTTCTCGAACAGCACGTCGACGCGGTCGTCGAAGCGTGCCACGGCCGCCAGGACCCGGTCGACGTCGACGCCGCTCACGGGCTCAATGGTACGGGGCGCCCCGCGCCTGCACGAGTCGGAGGTTGCCGGCATGAGGCGGGCGGGGAGCGGGTCGCGTCAGTGCGGAGCCTGGACGTCACCCAGGATCGTTGGCCCCGCCATGAGCGGCTGCTAGATGTAACAGCGTGGCCACCGAGACCGACGCAACCTCCACGGGGGTCGCCGGGGGGACCGGGGGCGGCGGGCCGGCCCCCGCCACCCCGGAAGGGGCCCGCCCCCCCCCGCCCCCCGCCTTAATCCCCCCGCCCGGCGGCGCCCCCCGCGCCCCCGGGGGGTTAGGCGGGGGG
>JAPPKQ010000055.1 GCA_028819945.1 bacterium
CGTCTGCATCGGTCGCCCAGTGCACGTGCCCGCCGAGCGCGCCGAGGTTGTCCGACCACTGCTCCAGCAGCTCCGGGAGACGCTGCAGGGTCGCCGCCCTGATGGCCGAGGCGGCGTCGCGCAGCTCATCCGCGTTGGCCAGCTCGGCGACCGCCTCGTGACGGCGCTGCACCATGAGGCCCGTGCCGCGGGCGACGGCGGCCCGCATGCGCTCGTCGGCGAGGGCGCGGTCGGCGCGGCGACCGAAGCTCACCGGCGTCGCGGTCGGAGTGCTCATGGGATCGTGTGACCGGCCCGGTCCGGCGGCGACCGGAGCGGTCCAGGCGCGGTCACGGCGCCCGGGCCCCGAGCGCGACGACCCGCAGTCCTACGGCGCGCCATCAGCCCGCCGGACGGCGCGCTCACGGCTCTCGGTTCAGCAATGTCGCCACGTGGTCGAAACGCAACCCCAGGCCGCGGCGGCGGGCCCGGCCCTGCAGGTGCAGCAGGCACGAGAGATCGCAGCTCGTCACCTGCTCACACCCGGTTGCGACGAAGCTGTCGAGCTTCTGGTCGGCCATGGCCACCGACACGGCGGGCAGCTTGACCGAGAAGGAGCCGCCGAACCCGCAGCACCGCTCGGCCCCGTCGGCGCTCCGCGTGCGGTGCCCGGCGTCGGCGAGGGCCTGCCTGACCGTCGCCCCCGCACCGAGCTCGCGCAACGCATGGCATGAGTCGTGGACCACGATGGCCTGGCCTTCTCCGGACCTCCCCCCGGACTCGCCGTCGCCGGTCCTGGCGGGCTGCGGTCCACCCTCGCTGCCTCCGGTCGCGGCCGTCCCTGTCAAGAATGCCGTCAACTCGACCGTCCGTTCCGCCGCTCTGCGCGCAGCCTCGGCATCAGCGGTTCCCTCGAAGAGTTCGGGCCAGTGATGGGACATCATCGTCGCGCAGGATCCGGAGGCCACGACGCATGGCCCGTCACCTTCGCCGAGAGCGCGCAGCGTGCGCCGCGCCACGCGCCGAGCCTCGGGGGCGTAGCCCGCGTTGTATGCGGGCTGGCCGCAGCAGGTGGCCCCACGTACGGGCCGCGGATCATGGCCGCCGGCGCGCAGCACCCGCTGCGCCGCCGCTGCCACGTCGGGTCTCAGGAGCTCCACCAGGCAACTCGCGAAGAACTGCACCGCCACGTCGCGCACCCTACTCCGAGGCTTCCCGTCGGACTGTTGCCTGGTCGCGACAACCTGCGAGGGAGGGGGGCGGGGGGCCGGGCTGCGACGCCTTGCGCCCGCGCGAAGGAGCAGAGCGGCCCCCGCCCCCCTCCCGGACCACGGCCGCGGGCGGGATTGGATGCTCCTGTACGCTTCGATGCCTATGGCCGATCATTCCATGGCCGAACGCCTCGCCGAACTCGCCAAGCGCAAGGAACAGGCCCGCCACGCCGGCCCGGACCGGGCCGTGGAGCGCCAGCACGCCAAGGGCAAGCTCCTGGCCCGCGAGCGCATCGATTACCTGCTCGACCCGGGGTCCTTCCACGAACTCGACATGCTGGCCCGGCACCGGGCCACCGAGAGCGGGCTCGCCGAGCGGCCCTACACCGACGGCGTCGTCACCGGCTGGGGTACCGTCGACGGCCGCAAGGTGTTCGTCTTCGCTCAGGACTTCACCGTCTTCGGAGGCGCCCTGGGCGAGGTTTTCGCCGCCAAGATCCACAAGGTCATGGACCTTGCCGTCACCACCGGGGCGCCGGTGATCGGTCTGAACGACGGCGCCGGTGCGCGTATCCAGGAGGGGGTCGTGAGCCTCGACTCCTACGGGGGCATCTTCTCGCGCAACGTGCGCGCCTCGGGCGTGGTGCCGCAGATATCGGTGGTCCTCGGGCCGTGCGCGGGCGGTGCCGTCTACAGCCCGGCGATCACCGACTTCATCTTCATGGTGCGCGAGAAGTCGCACATGTTCATCACCGGCCCCGACGTGGTGCGTACCGTGACCGGCGAGGAGGTCTCCCTCGAGGATCTCGGCGGGGCCCGCAGCCACGCAACCAAGTCGGGCGTGGCGACCTTCGTGCGAGACAGCGAGCACGACACCCTCGACGCGGTGAAGGAACTGCTCAGCTTCCTCCCGTCCAACTACCTCGAGCATCCCCCGCACTACGAACCCCTCGACTCGCCGGACCGCAGCTGCCCCGAACTGCGCACCGTGCTGCCCGCAAGCTCCAACCTGCCCTACGACATGCGGGATGTGATCGCCTCGGTGCTCGACGACGGCGAGTATCTGGAGTACTTCCCCCACTGGGCGCAGAGCATCGTCTGCACCTTCGGCCGTCTCGACGGGCACACCGTCGGCGTCGTGGGCAATCAGCCCCGGGTGCTGGCCGGAGTCCTGGACATCGAGTCATCCTCCAAGGCGGCGCGGTTCGTCCGCACCTGCGACGCTTTCGGCATCCCGCTGTTGACGCTGGTGGACGTGCCGGGGTTCCTGCCGGGCGTGGATCAGGAGTACGGCGGCATCATCCGCCACGGCGCCAAGCTGCTGTACGCCTACTGCGAGGCGACGGTGCCCCGCATCTCGGTTGTGACCCGCAAGGCCTACGGAGGCGCCTACGTCGTCATGGACTCCAAGTCCGTGGGCTCGGATCTGTGTTTCGCGTGGCCGTCGGCCGAGTTGGCGGTCATGGGTCCACAGGGCGCCGTGGAGATCCTCCACCGGCGCGAGTTGGCCGACAGCGAGAACCCCGAGGCCCGCCGCGACGAGTTGGTGGAGGACTACATCGAGCGCTACGCCAACCCGTACGTCGCCGCAGAGCGCGGGTACATCGACGACGTCATCGACCCGGCCGACACCAGGCGGAAGATCATCGCCGGTTTCGACGCGTTGCGCAACAAGCGCGCCGAGCGCCCCCGCCGCAAGCACGGCGTCATCCCGCTGTGAGCGACCCGAGCGGCGCCGCCGGGCCGGTCGTCGCGGTGACGCCGCCGCCCACCGACGACGAGGTCGCCGCCATCGCCGCTGCGGCCCGGCTGCTGCTGCAGCGACCGGAGGCACGCCGAGTCGCTCCGGTGCGGTCCGGGTGGCGGTTCGCCGGCCGCTGGTGGCGCTGAGCGCCCGCCCGGCGATGCCCGAGGACATCGGGGCATCGGGGGAGCGGGATTGGACGCTGGCCGATCCCGGCTCGAACATGCGTTTGGCCGGTGGCAGCGGGACGCTCCGGCGCCTGCTGCGGCCCGAGGTGCTCGAGATTCAGCGCCGGGCAACCGGCAGGGTCCTGGACATCGGCGGCCCGCTGGCCGGCGGCTTCGCCTACGACTCGGTCAACGAGTTGGTGGTGGCCCCGCCGCAGTCGTTGGGCGAGGGGGCCGACGAACCGTTCGACGTGGTCTGCTCGTTCGGGGCCATGGCGGCTGCTCCGTGCCTGGAGACGCTCGTGGCGATGCTGCGGCCGCTGGTGGCCCCCGACGGGCGGCTGCTCTTCGTGGAGCTCGACGGCGACGCCCGCCGCTGGCGCCGGCGTCTGGACGGCCTCGCCCGGCGCCGCTGGGGCATGTCGATGGCGCGCCACGTCACCGCGGCGCTGTGGGCGGGCGGCTTCGAAGTGACCTCATTGGACCGGCGTCCGTTGCGAGGACGCGCCAAGAGTCTGTTGCGGGTGGTCGTTGGCACCGCCCGGCCCGATCCGCACCGGCTGGCCGGGCAGGCTGACCGGAGCGCTGCAGGAGTGGCGCCGTGAGCCGGGGGACCCTGGCGTTCGTCGGGGGTGACGAGTTCTCCGCGGGCTGCGATTTCGACGCCGTCCTGCTGGCGGAGTGCGGAGCGCGGGAGGTCGTGGTGCTGCCGACCGCCACGGCGTATGAGAACCCCGCCAAGCTGCGGGCCCGCGCCGAGGAGTGGTTCGGGTCGCTCGGGGTCGTCTGCCGCTGGCTCGACGTCTACCGGCGGGCCGATGCCGACGATCCGCAGGCGGCCGCCGCGGTGGCGGGGGCGACCATGATCTACCTCACCGGGGGCTCGCCCCTGCACGCCCGCTCCACCCTGCTCCGCACCGCCGTCTGGGAGGCCCTGGTCGGCGCGTCCGCCGCGGGAGCGACCGTTGCCGGCTCGGCCGCCGGTGGGAACGTGCTGTGCGACCATATGGTCGACGTGCGCGGTGGTGCCTTCACGCTCGGTCTCGGCCTCACCGACGAGTTGGCCATCATCTCGCGCGCCGAGACCCTGTCGGCCGAGCGCATCTCCCGGACGGTCCAGCTGGCGCCACCGGACCTGCTCGTGGCCGCCGTCAACGAACGCAGCGCGCTGATTCGCAGACCCGAAGGTCCCTGGGAGATTGCCGGCGAGGTGACGCTTTTCCGCGACGGAGCGAGGATCAGCCCGGAGGATCTGGCCGACTGAACCGGCAGATCGACAGCAAGGCACCACGGCCGGCATCCCGGTGAGTCCACCCGTCGGGGACCGAGCTGTAACCCCGCAAATCCAAAGTGCTAACTCGGATTTGCGGGGTATGTGACAGGGCGGGAGGATCAGCCGACTTCGATGGTCAGGGTGTTGACCGTCACCGGCGGGTCGGGGGCGCCGCCGAGAGGATTGCCGGGTTCGTCGACGTGGCTGGCGAGGATGTCGCTGAGCACGTCGAGTCCCTCGATCACCTCTCCGAACACGACGTAGGTGCCCTGGCCGTCGAGCAGGCCCGCGTCCTCGGTGACGGTGAAGAAGTACTGCGCGCCGGCGCTGTTGGGTTCGCCGCGCCGGGCCATCACCAACTGGCCGGGCCGGTAGGTGAAGCCGGTTCCCTCGTCCCACAGCGTGTAGCCCGGTCCGGGGTCGGCGGCGGTGTTGGTGTGCGGGGAACCCCCCTGCAGGATGCCGATGCTCGGCGCGCTGCGATGCACGAGGGTGTCGTCGTAGTAGCCGAAGCGGGCCAGGTTCACGAAGCTGTTCACCGTGCCCGGGGTGTTGGTCACGTCCAGTGCGACGCGCACCACACCCCGTGAGGTGTCGAGGACGGCAGTGTGCGGCTGTGACGTGTCGATGCACAGCATCGGCGCGCCATCGAAGTCCAGCACCGGCTCGGCGGCCCCTGTGTTGGGCGCGCACTCCCCGGTGCCGTAGTCCCCGGCGGTGTACGGCGTGTAGTCCGGGCCGCCGGCCGTCTCCGGCGCGGCCGCCTCGTCGGCCCCGCCCGGTTCGTCCGATGCCTCGCCGCCGGCGGAGCCGTCGGCCGCGGCATCGGCGACGGTCGCCGGCACCGTTGTCGAGCCGATCGGAGCCTCGCCGATCATGTCGTCGACGGCGCCTTCACTGTCGGTTGTGTCGTCGGCCGTCTCGGCGACGACCTCGGCGCCCACCGGCGGCGGCGGGGCGGTCGCGGTGGGTTCGTCCTCGCGGCCGCTGAGGGTGAGACCTAGGAAGATCCCCAGGACGGCCAACGCCACGACGCCGACCCTGATGATCGTGCGCCTGCGTTTGGCTCGCGCCGCGGCCTGCTGCGCCGCCTCCCGGCGTGCCTGCGTCCCGGCCTTCTGGCGGGCGCGCTTCTCGGTTCCCATGGCCTAGAAAGCTACCGGCCGCGCGGGCGCAGAGTGACGGCGGGCGGCGTTAGGTTGACAGCGATGGCTCTCCTGGTTCAGAAGTTCGGCGGCACGTCGGTGGCGACACCCGAGCGCATGCGCGAGATCGCCGAGCAGGTGCGCTTCCGGCGCCTGCAGGGCGATGACGTCGTGCTGGTGGTGAGCGCCATGGGCAGCGAGACCGACGAGCTGTTGCGCCTGGCCTCAGCGGTCGCCGACCGCCGGCCCGGGCGCGAGATGGACATGCTCATCACCGCGGGCGAGCGCAAGGCAACCGCTCTGGTCTGCATGGCCCTGCACGACCGAGGCGTGCCGGCGGAATCGCTGACCGGCAGCCAGGCCGGGTTCATCACCGACACGACCCACCAGAACGCTCGCATTCTGGAGATCCGCCCCGGGAGGGTGCGCGCCGCGATCGCTGAGGGACGGGTGCCGGTCGTGGCCGGCTCGCAGGGAGTCTCCACCCACCAAGACGTAACGTTTCTGGGCCGCGGCGGATCGGACACCACGGCCGTCGCGCTGGCGCACGTGCTCGGGGCCGATGCCTGCGAGCTGTACACCGACGTGTCGGGGGTCTTTACCGCCGATCCCCGCGTCGTGCCGCGGGCCCGGCGCATCGACCGGTTGTCCTACGACGAGATGCTGGAGATGACAGCG
>JAPPKQ010000139.1 GCA_028819945.1 bacterium
GCTCGGAGACGCAGGCCGCGGCGGCGGCGTACCTGAACGCCAACCCGGACGCCAAGAACCTGCTGTTCATCGCAACCACCAACGACCTCGCCGGCGTGGCCGTGGTGGCCGCCATGGAGCAGCTCGGTCGCCTCGACGCCGGTGTGGTGCTGTCCAACGGCGGCGCCTCGGACGCCCTGGCGGAGATCCGCGATCCGGACTCGCCGTTCATCATGTCGATCGGATACTTCCCCGATCGCTACGGCGAGTTCCTGCGTCCGATCATCGCAACGATCCTCGACGGTGACACACCCGCCCAGCGGGTGAACCACGTCACCCACGTCCCCATCGACGCAGGCAACATCGACGAGTGGTACCCCGAGGGCTGACCCTCCCCTGAGCTAATGGACCGGGTGCGTCCGCGGCAGCGCACGCAGGCGGGCGCACCCGGAGCCTCCCAGCGAGCGCGCGACCCCGCCTCGGTTACTGTCGTCTCGGGACAGCGGGCGGGGCTTCGGGCGCCCCGCCCGAAGGCGACGAGGTTGGTCCGCATGAATGGAACGACGCGGTGACGAGTCCCGGGCAGGCGCGCGGCCCCGCCATGGGACTCATCGTCCGGATGTTCACCGCAACAAGCGGTCGGCCGGACGAGAGCAAGCCGGAAGGTGCCGGGCCGGCTTGGATGAGCCCCGTGTCCACCCGAGCCGAGTTCGAGGCCCGACTCGACATCGCCGCGGAGGTCGGGGCGAGGGGCATCGAGGTCACCCAGGCGGGGCAGCCGTCGGGCGTTCGCCATCTGCTCGAGAGCGAGCGCAGCCGGGCGATGTTCACCGATGCGTTCGCCGGCCGGGGCCTGGAGATCTCCGCGCTCAATTGCGCCGGCATGCCCTTGCATCCGCTCCGAGGCCCCGAGCACCGACGCCTCATCGAGGACACGTTCCGGCTCGCAGAACTCCTCGGGGTCGAGAAGATCGTGACGATGTCGGGCACGACAGGCGACGGCGGCGACGCATCCACCGTCAACTGGGTCTTCTACCCGTGGCCCGACGACAGCGTCGCGCTCCTCGAGCGCCAGTGGTCCGAGGGGATCGCCCTGTGGGGAGAGTTGGCGGAACTGGCCGAGCGCTGCGGCGTGCGCCGCATCGCCTTCGAATTGCATCCGATCCACCTCGTGTACAACGTGCCCACGCTGCTGCGCATGCGGGAGGCGGTCGGCCCCGTCATCGGCGCCAACGTCGACCCCAGCCACCTGTTCTGGCAGCAGATGGACCCGATCCGGGTCGTCGAGGCCCTGGGCGAGGCGGTCCATCACGTGCAGCTCAAGGACACCGAGCTGGTTCCCAGCGAACTCGCCATCGCCGGTGTTCTGGACCAGCGGCCGTTCGATGACCCCTCGGCGCGCGCCTGGCGCTACCGGACCATCGGGCGGGCTCACGACGCCACCTTCTGGGGGGCGCTCGTGGACGCCCTCGCGGCCGTCGGCTACGACGGTTACGTGAGCATCGAGAACGAGGACCCGTACCAGACCTACGAGGAGGGCGTGCGCGAGGCGGGGCGCTTCCTGACTCCGCTGCTCACGCGCACCGGGGAGAATTGAGACGGCCATGGCACCGCAGATCGACCTGAGTTCGGAGATCCCTCCGGTCGACCTGGGGCCCGTCGCGGCCCTGGACCTCGTGCCGCCACCGTTGCGCAAGGAGATCCCCCGCGATCTGCGGATCGGTCTGGTGGGAGCCGGTCGCATCGTGCACAGCGGCGTCATGCCCGCCTACCGGGCGGCCGGCCTCCAACCCGTTGCCGCCTGCGACCCCGACCCGGTCGCGGCCACGGCGATCCGCGAGACCTGGGGCGTGGAGCAGGTGTTCGACGACTACCGCTCGATGATGGACGCCGTCGAGCTGGACCTCCTCGACATCAACATCCGCTGGGACGTCGGCCTCTCGCCCCTGCGCGTCGAAGTGGTGGCTGAGGCGGCACGCCGCAGCATCAACGTCATCATCGCCAAGCCGGTTGCCGAGACGTGGCAGCAGTGCCAGGACATGGTGGGCCACGCGCGCGAGGGCGGAATCACATTCGGCGTCGACTTCAACACCCGTTACGCCCCGGCCTTCTACGGCTGCCGCGCGCTCATCCTGGCCGGCTCGCTGGGACCGCTCATCTCCGCGGGGATCAACTACCACTCGGGGATCGGGCGCCAGCACACGAATGCCTTCGACGCCGTTCATGACGTGTGCATCCACGCTATCGACGTGCTCCAGTCGTGGTTCGGCGAGGCGCCCGAGGAGGTGTACGGCAACTGGTCGCGCCGCGTGGACGGCGTCGGCTCGGTGCTCTCGGGGGTTTTCAGCTTCGCGAGCGGCGCCAACGCCACGATCCTGTACGACTTCGCCACCCGTCACCGCCGTCGATTCGAGATGTTCGCCGTGGGCGAGCGGGCGGGCGTCGACGGCATCCAGGATCAGGAACTGCCCGGCCCGGCCCGGCTGGTGCGGGCCGAGTTGCGCTACGGGCCGCACGAGCCGCGGGGCTCCGCGCTGGAGCTGCCGCTGCAGTACACGCTGTCGCCGCAGTCGTACCTGGCGACGCGCGCCGACGTGCTGCAGTGCATCGCCGCCGGCGGCGAGCCTTGGGCCGGCGGCACGGACACCCTGCGCAGCATGAGCACGCTGTTCGCTCTCAAGGAATCCATCCGCAGTGGCCAGCCCGTGCGACCCTCGCTCGATCCGGAGGAATCATGAGCACCGATCCCATCGGCGTCCGCCGCCTGGCGGTGGAACACCTCGACCGGGCCGCCTTCGAGCCGTTCGGCGCCGTCATCGCCCCCGAGACCGCCGACTCGCCGAACCTGAACAGGGCGTCCAACAACCTGGGCTACCTCTGGGTCCAGAAGGAGTTGGAGTTTCCCGGCAGGGCGTACATGTGCTCTCTGCGCTACTACTACCGCGGCAACCGTTGCGAGTTCGTGCAGAAGCACCCGGCGAGCACCATCACCCTCATCACGCTCGGCATGCACCCGGCCGCCTTCGTGGCGGTTCCCGACGTCGGCGGCCGCCCGGATATCGGTGCGGCCCGTGCGTTCCTGCTGACCGCGGGGATGGGCGTCGTCGTCAATCGCGGCGTCTGGGTGCGCTACGCCTACCCGCTCGGCGCCTATGTCGACTTCGCCTACGTCACCCAACGGGTCGATCCGGCGACCGCCAACACAACCGATGACGTGGTGCGTGTCAACCTGGACAGCGAACTGGGATTCGTCTTCGACCTGGAGTTCGCGCCGCCGACAGGCGACGGCTACCAGCTCGGACCCAGCGGGGCGCTGACCGCCGGCCCGCCGCACAACCCGCCGGGAGAGTGATTCAAGTGAACGAACACGCAAGCCCCAACGGCAACGGATCGGACGGCTCACCGCTCCTGCAGCTGCGGGGGATCTGCCGCAGCTTCGGCCACGTCCGGGCGGTGCACGAGGTGGACGTGCACCTGCACCGCAATGAGATCCTCGGGATCGTCGGCGACAACGGCGCCGGCAAGTCCACGCTGATGAAGATCATCGCCGGCACCGTCAGTCCCGACAGCGGCCGGATCCTCATGAACGGCGAACCCGTCGAGATCGCCACCGCTCAGGATTCCCGCCGCCTGGGGATCGAGATGATCTACCAGGACCTGGCGCTCTTCGACAATCTGGACGTGGCCGCCAACGTCTTCATCGGGCGTGAGCCGACGAAGGGCCTGCCGAGCCTGCTGGGCTTCCTGGAACGGCGCCGCATGCACCGCGAGGCCGCCGCCCTGCTGGAGCGGCTGAACATCATGATCGGGTCCACGAGGCTTCCGGTGGGAGTCCTCTCGGGCGGCCAGCGACAGATGGTGGCCATCGCCCGGGCGGTGGCGTTCGAGGAGAACAACCACATCCTGCTGATGGACGAGCCGTCGGCGGCGCTCGGGGCGACCGAGTCGGCCACGGTGACGGAATTGATCCGGGACGTCCGGCGCGACGGCCTGTCGATCATGATAATCAGCCACCGCATCCCCGAGGTCCTGGACCTCGCTGATCGAGTCATGGTCATGAAGCGGGGAGAGCGCGTGGCGACGCTGGACGCCCGCGCCACGTCGGTGGAGGAGTGCGTGAACCTCATCGTGGCCGGCGCGCCGGCCACCGGGCAGGCGTGACGGCCACCGTCACCCCGCCGGGCGCTCCCCTCGACAGCCGCGCCCGGGCCGCGGCGCGGGCGCGCCGCCGCCTGCTGGGCCAGGACGTCCTGTTTGTAATAGCCCTCATCCTGCTGGGCGTCTACTTCACGTCACGGCTCGACTTCTTCCTCACCAGCCAGAACGTCCTCACGATCCTGCGGTTCAGCGCGGTCACCTTCATCGTCGCCACCGGCTTCACGTTGGTCCTGATCGGGGGCGGGCTCGACCTCTCCATCGGCTCGGGGATGATGGTCGTGGGGGTCACGTCCGGGAAGCTCTTCCAGGCGGGCGTCCCCCTCGTCCTGGCGTTCCTGATCGGTGTGGTCGTCGGGATCGCGCTCGGGTACGTCAACGGATTCATCATCACCCGCCTCCGCATCAACCCGCTCATCGCCACGCTGGCGATGCTGTTCGTCCTGCTGGGTGTGGGGTTCATCATCACCGACGGGCGCTCGCAGCAGATCCGCGACGACGGCTTCCGCTTCGCCCGGGAGAACGTCGGGGGTGTCCCCGTGCCGGTGTTCTTCCTGATCGCCACCGCCGTGCTGTCGGTGGTCCTGCTGCACACGACCAAGGCGGGCCGGCACCTGTTCGCCGTGGGCGGCAATCCCGACGCGGCCCGCCAGGCGGCCATGAACGTCGACCGGTTCCGGCTGGGGATGTACACCGTGGCGGGGCTCTACACGGGCATCGCCGGCGTCCTGCTGGCGTCTGATCTCGGCGCCGTCGCCCCCAACTCGGGCCGCAACTGGGAGCTCTACGTGGCCACCGCGGTGTTCCTGGGCGGGGCCAGCCTCACCGGTGGCCGGGGATCGGTCCTCGGCACGTTCATCGGCGTGGTGTTCGTGCGCACGCTCGACAATGGCCTCGTCCAGATGGCGGTGCGGCCCCAGATCGTTCTCATCGTCGTGGGTACCGCCATGATCCTGGCGGTGGCGTTCGACCAGCGGCCCAAGGGCGGGTTCCGATGACCGCCGTCCTGCCCGACCGGCCCGCGCGGGAAGCCTCTGCCTGGCCCGAGCGGCTGCGTGGCCTGGTGTTCTCCGGGCGGCTCACCTGGGTCACGCTGGGCGCGGTCATCGTGGCGGAGTTCGTGGTCTTCAGCATCGCGGCACCGCGGTTCCTGAGCACCACGAATCTGCTGAACACCGGCCGGGCAACGGCGGTGCTCATGATCGTCGCCACCGGCGCCACGTTCGGGCTGATCTCCGGTGCCCTCGACATCTCGGTCGGATCGGTCATGGCGCTCTCGGGCACGATCGGGACGCAGATCGTCATCGCCGGCCATCCGGCCTCGCTCGCCATCCTGGCGGCCATCGGCTCGGGCTTCGGCGTGGGTCTCATCAACGGCTTCGTCGTGGTGAAGCTCCGGGTCAATCCCCTGGTTGCGACATTGGGCATGTTGGGCATCGCCTTCGGGCTGGCGTTCGTTGTGGACGGTGGCGCCGGCATCGCCGGCAACCTGCGGCAGACCACGGACGCCGCCTACGGGGTCATGAAGAACGACCTCGTGGGGATCCCCCTGCCGCTGGTCTTCGCCGTGCTCTTCGCCGCAGCCGGCTGGGTCCTGCTCGCCAAGACCCGGTTCGGGCTCTACGCCTACGCCGTGGGCGGGAACGCCTCGGCCGGACGCTCGGTTGCGCTCCCGGTGGACCGGCTGCGGATGATGTACCTGGTCTTCAGCGGCGCTTGCGCGGCAACCGGTGGCTACGTGCTGTCGTCCACGCTGGGCGGCTCGGGAGCGGCGAGCGTGCCCGGCACCTTGGTGCTGACCGTCGTGACCGCCGTGATTCTGGGCGGGGTCGGCCTCCTGGGCGGGACCGGCACCATGGGCGGCACGATCCTCGGCGTGATCGTCCTGGGGGTGCTCGAGAACGGCATGACCCTCGCCGGCTGGCCGACCTTCTACCAGTACGTCGTGGAAGGCCTGCTGCTCATGCTGGCCGTAGGCTTGGACGCAATGCGGACCGGGGGCTACCGCTGAGAGCCGATCTGGAGGGCGCGG
>JAPPKQ010000264.1:0-3237 GCA_028819945.1 bacterium
GATGGCACGCCATCCCTGGAACGCCGAATAGGAGTAGGTCGCCGCCACCCCCAGCAGCGTGCCGGCGATGCCCCCTGCGGTCGCCAGGGTGAGCGCCTCGGTGAGGAACTGCCGCCGGATGTGGACCCGGGTGGCACCGATCGCCCGGCGCAGGCCGATCTCGCCTCGGCGCTCCACGACACCGATGACCATGACGTTGGCGATGCCGATGGCGCCGACTAGCAGCGCCACCGCGCCGAGGCCCAGGAAAAGCTCCGTGAACGAACTCTCGGCGGCGGCCTGCGCCTCCAGCAGGTCCGACGGCCTGCTGACCTCCACCTCCTCGGGGTTCTCGGGGTCAATCGTGGCCGGCAGCAGGTCGCGGGTGTCGTCCAGGAAGCGCCGGTCGACGCGGATGTAGATCGCCGAGGGCTCGAGGTCCATGTCGTAGTACTGCTCGGCCGCCCGGTCACCGATGAGCACCGCCCTGTCCAGGTCGGCGGCCAGTGCGAACGTTTCCAGCACCCCGGCCACGTCGACCCAGCGGTCCCCGAGCCAGACCCGCACCGGAGCATCGAGATCCCGGATTCCCAGGCGCTCGGCTGAGACGGCCCCGAGCACCGCGACCGGATAGTCGCGCTGCGCTTCGTTCAGGAAGGATCCGTGGGCCATCGAGCCGTTGAGGGTCTCGAGGAGTCCGGTGTCGGTGGCGTACACCGAGATGCCGCCCGTGAGGTTCGCCGGGACGAGGTCGTTGCGGTACACCCCGGCGTCCACGGCATAGACCGCCGAGGTTGCCTCCACCGGGGGCAACCGGCCGACCGTCCCGGTGGCAGTTCCGGGCAGTGCCGAGTCGCCGGCGCCGAAGCCCGCGCCGGGGGTGACGGTCAGCAGGTTCGTGCCGAGGGCGTCGATCCGGTCGATGAGGTCGGAGCGGGAGGACTCCGACAGGCCCAGCACGCTCACGAGCGAGGCGATGCCGATGGCGATACCCAGCGCCGAGAGGGCGGCGCGCAACCGACGGGTGGCGAGCGCATGAAGCCCGACCCGTGCGACCTCGGCCAAGCGCAGGCGGCTGGCCGGAAGCGGCGCCGCTCCATGGTTGGTCGCCGTCACGGGACACCGACTCCCGCGTCGGTGTCATCGGTCAGGCGCCCGTCGAGCATCCGCAGCCGGCGCGGCATGGCGGAGGAGATCTGCTCGTTGTGGGTGATCACGATGATCGTGCGGCCCTCGTCGTGCAGGGAGAGCAGGAGTTCGATGATTGCCTCGGAGCCTGCGGAGTCGAGGTTGCCGGTCGGTTCGTCGGCGAGGATGAAGGCGGGCCGGTGCACCAGGGCACGAGCCAGCGCCACCCGCTGCATCTCACCTCCGGAGAGCTCGTTGGGCCGGTGATGCGCCCGGGTGCCGAGCCCGACGCGTTCGAGTGCCGTGGCCGCAGCCTCCCGGCGCTGCGGGCGGGGGGTGCCGGTGTAGAGCAGGCCGTTGGCTACGTTGTCCAGAGCCGAAGTGCCTGCCAGCAGGAAGAAGCGCTGGAACACGAAGCCCACTCGCCTGCCCCTGATGGCCGCCAGGGAGCCGTCGTCGAGGCCCGACGTGTCCAGCCCCTCGATGATTACCGACCCGCTCGTTGGCGCGTCCAGGGTGCCCATGATGTGCAGCATCGTGGACTTGCCGCTGCCCGAGGGTCCCACCACAGCCACCATCTCGCCTCGGGCGATCTGCACCGACACGCCGTCCAGGGCCGTCACCGGTGGCGTGCCGGCGTACTGCTTGGAGACGTTGCGCAACTCGAGCGCCGGCACCGACCGGTCGCCCCCGGGTGGGTGCGAGGCGCCGCCGGTTTTCCTCACCGCGGAACCACGACCGGCATGCCCTCCTGGAGACCGGTCGCTCGTACCTCCACGTCGCCGTCGGCGAAGAGCCCCGTCTCCACCCCGATGAGGACGGTGCTGCCGTCGGGTTGCTGCACCTCGAGGGCGTAGCCGCCCTCGACGAGGGCCAGCAGGGCGGTGGCGGGCACCACCAGGGCGTCACGCGCCAGCGTCTCGGTGATCTCCACGTCGACCGATGCGCCGATCCAGACCACCGGCGCCGCCTCGACGAGCGTGATCGTGACCTCCACGAAGGCCTCACCCTGCGCGTCGGCGAGAGGGGCCGGGTTGATCAGGGCGACAGTGCCGGCGACGTCGCGGTTGTCGGGCAACTCCACGTTGACGCTGTCTCCCTCGCTGAGGAGATCCCGCTCGGCCAGCGGGAGCTGGGCGATGACGTGCTGCGTGGTGGCCATCACACCGTCGATGGGGGCCTCGATTGCCGTGAGCGCGGCGAGCGGGACGCCGGCGGCGATGTCCTGGCCCACCTCGATGCCCGGCTGCCAGGAGCCGACCTGAACCGGGCCGGGCACGAAGAGCACGTCGGCCGTGCCGACCTCGCCGTCGACGTGGCTGCCGAGCGAACCCTGCCAGGCCCGAACGGCGTTCTCGGTGGCCTCGTCGAAAGCGCCGTCCACGCTGAACCCGTCGGCGCCGCCGAAGCCCAGCGCGGCGAGGTTCTCCTCGAGTTGGCGTACGTCGGGACCTGCATCGCCGGGGGACATGGTGCGGAAGGCGGGGACGCTGCCGTACATGACGACGAGCGAGCGGTCGCCGTCGGCGAGGTCGGCCACGTCGCGGCGGGCGCTGTCCAGCGCGGCCTGGGTGCTGGTCACCGCCTGCTCGAGCGCCGTGAGTTCGTCGGGTGTGAGCGGGGCGATCAGGTCCCCCAGAGCCTCTCCAGCAGCGAGGACGGCGGCTTCGGCTGCCTGAACCTCGCTGGGTGCCGCGCCGGCGAGCAGATCGGCCAGGTTCTGCTCGGCGACGGCGAGGCGGCTCCGGGCGTCGACCAAGGCTGCGAGGGTGGGGTTCTGGAGGTTGTGGAGGGTTTCGGCGGCGGCGAGCACGGCGGCCTCAGCGGCGTCGATGTCGGCCTGCGTCGGTCCGGCGAGGAGGTCTGTGAGATTCTCCAAGGCGGTCGTGAGGGTGGCCTCGGCGGTGTCGAGCTGCTCCTGTGAGGGTCCGGCGAGGAGGTCTGTGAGGTTCTCCTCGGCGCCGGCGAGTTGTGTGCGGGCCGAGGCGATGGCGGCGTCTGTGGGGTTCTGGAGGTTGTGGAGGGTTTCGGTGGCGGTGAGCACGGCGGCGTGGGCGGCGTCGATGTCGGTCTGCGAGGGTCCGGCGAGGAGGTCTGTGAGGTTCTCCTCGGCGCCGGCGAGTTGTGTGC
>JAPPKQ010000264.1:3337-6155 GCA_028819945.1 bacterium
TTGTGGAGGGTTTCGGTGGCGGTGAGCACGGCGGCGTGGGCGGCGTCGATGTCGGCCCGTGACGGCCCGGCCAGTAACTCGCTCAGCGCATCGGCGGCTCGCGCCAGTTGGGCGCGGGCATCGGCGTAGTCGGCGCTGTCGGGCTCGGGAGTGCTGGCCAGGAACTGCGCGGCCGCTAGCACCAACCGCTCCGCCGCTTGCGCGTTCGGCGGCGGATCGTCGCCTTGCAGGGCGGCCAGCGCCTGCTGCGCGTCCAGGAGCCGCTGGCGGGCTGCCGCCAGTTGGGTCGCGTCCTCCGCGATGGTCGCCTCGAGCACGGCGGTCTCGGCGGCGGCGAGTTCGGCTCGGGCGGCCTCCTGTTCGCGGAGCCGCTCGCGGACGTCGGTCAGTTCTGCGGTTGCCCGGGAGAGTTCCGCCTCCGCCGCCGGCCGCAGTTCATCGGCGATCTCGACGAACTCCTCGAGTCGCTCGGCCGCGCTGAACACGGCGGCCTCGGCGGTGTCGATGTCGACCTGTGAGGGTCCGGCGAGGAGGTCTGCGAGGGTCCGTTCGGCCTGGGTCACGCGGCTGGTGGCGTCGGCGATTGCGGCGTCGGTGGGGTTCTGGAGGTCTTCGAGGGCTTGGCGGGCGGCGAGGACGGCGGCGTCGGCGGTGTCGATGTCGGTCGTGGTCGCCCCGCTGACGAGATCGGCGAGAGCCTGCGCGGCAGTCTCGAGGGCGGCTTCGGCCGTAGCGATGTCGGCCTGGGAGGGCCCGGCGCGAAGGTCGGCGAGGTTCTGCTCGGCGCCGGCGAGTTGTGTGCGGGCTGAGGCGATGGCGGCGTCGGTGGGGTGCTCGAGGTCGTCGAGAATCTCGGCTGCGCTCAGCACGGCCGCCTCCGCGGCGGCCAGGTCGGCGGTGCTCAGGGGTTCGAGGAGTTCGTCCCGCCGCTCTACGGCTTCAGCCAGCGTCGCCCGCGCCGAGGCCACGTCGGCCTCGGAGACGCCGGCCAGTGCTTCGCTCAGTCGTTCCTCGGCGTCCAGCAACCCGTTCTGTGCCACCTCCAGGCGCTGCTGCGCGGCCGCAACCTGCTCTGGCGTCGGGCTGTACAGCACGACGTACAGCGGCTCACCCCGCTCGAGGATTGCCCCCTCGGCGGCGAGCTGGCCCAACACGCCGCTGCTGCGGGCGGTGAGGGTCACGGCGGTGGCGTAGTCGAGCGTGCCGGAGATCTCGAGATACTCCGCCAGATCGCGCCGCTCCACCGGTGCCGTCGCGAGTTCGACCTGCTGCGCCCGATCCCCGTCGCCGGACCGGATCGCTGCGACGGCTCCGCCGGCGATCACCGCAGCCGCCGCCAGTAGCAGGCGGACTCGCCTGTTGCGCGGCCAGTTCATGAGTTGCCGCCGCGCCCACCGCCGGCGAAGCGGCCGATGTTGACCTCCTCCTGGCACACCTGCAGGGCAGCGACCACGTCCGGATCCCGTAAGTCGATGGCGCCGCCGAAGGGGTCGCCGCCCGGACCGTCATCGTCGCCACCGGGGCCGAAGTTGCTGAGATCGGGGTCGCCCATGTCCACGCCGTTGGCGCGCATGCACCGGGCGAACTCCAGCAGCGTGTCCTGCGACTCGGTGATGTCGAAGTCGCCCGAGCCTGGCCCGAACGACAGACCCTCCAGCAGGTCCTCGCAGGCCTCGCGTGCCGCCGGCAGATCGGGATCCCGCCCGAGTTCCTGCGCCCCGCTTGCACCGCGGGCACCCGGTCGGAATCCGAAACGCACGCTGCCGTCAGCCTCCACGACGGGGTCGGGGAAGTCCACGCCGTGAGCACGCATGCAGTCGGCGAAGCGCAGCAGCCGCTCCTCGTCGGTGAGATCCTCATTCCCGGCTCCGTCGTCGGCGGCGGCCGTGGGCGTCGGCTGGGTCGTCGTGACCGGGGAGCCGTCCGCCACATCCCCGTCACCTGCCGCCGTCGTGGCGGCGGCTGCGGTCGTCGCGGTGGTCGCTGCCCCGGCTGTCTAGGTGGTCTCCGGCGGCGCCCCGGTGGGTTCCGGCGGCGCCGCCACAACGCCGGTGGCTTCGACCTCTTCGGACTCGGGCACCGTCTCGGCCACAGGAGGCGTGTCCACAAGGGTTGCGAGGCCGCTGGAGTCCTCCTCGCCGCCGCAGGCGGCCAGCGCGAGTGCCAGCACAGCGATCGTCGGCAGCAGGGTTGCCCGGAGTCTCGACACGTGATGTTCCTTCCCGGTGTGGCGCGACTGGACTGGGGCGCCTCACACCGCATTGAAGTGGGCGTTTGTAAGAGGCGGGCGAGAGGCGCGAAAGAACTGGGTGTGAATCGGGTCCGCCGTCCGGCTGTGCCGTCCCCTGCGACGGGTCTCGCCCCGACGGCTCGAGCGATCGTCGGCGCATCAGCCGCGTTCGCCGAGCACACGATTCAGGATCGCAACGAGGCGAAGGCTCCAAAACCCCGCGGGCCCGCCGTTGGGGTACCTGTAGCCGCACCAGGCGGCGAAGTCCGCGTCCCAGTCATGCAGAGCCGGCGGGACGTTGCCACCTCGGCGTCGCCGCTGAGCGCCACCTCCTTGCCCGTCATGCGTGGAAGGCGGAGACGCCGTCGTGGACCGGCGTGCCTGTTGCGACAGCCCGGGCGGTGCGCCGGTGGATCACGCCGAACAGGGCGGCGACGAGGACAGCGGAGGCGGTGAGGGTGAGCAGGCTGGCGTCGAATCCGCCGGTGGCGTCGCCGATGGCGCCCACCGCGAACGGCCCGCCGAACCCGCCGATCTCGCCGGCCATGAAGAACAGCCCGCTGGCGATGCCCATGTTGCGGCCGTCCA
>JAPPKQ010000104.1 GCA_028819945.1 bacterium
GTCGTGGACCCTGCGGCGGTCACCTGGATGGCCGACGAGCTCGACGCCCATCCCGAGGTGGAGTTGTTCTGTCTCATCGACTCGGTCGAATGCGTGGACCTGATGGAGGCGGCACTCGCCGGCCGACCCGCCGGGCGGCCCATCGACGGCCTCGTGGAGCTGGGCATGGTGGCGGGCCGCACCGGATGCCGCACGATCGACGGTGCGGTACAGGTCGCCGAGCAGATCGCCGCTTCGGAACGGATCCGCCTGGTCGGGGTGGAGGGCTACGAAGGCATCCTGCACTTCCACGGCGACGACTTCAGCGAGGTCGACGAGTTCCTGCACCGGATGCGGGCGCTCACCGAGCGGCTTGCCGCAGCCGGGCACTTCGACCACCTCGACGAGGTCATCGTCACCGCCGGCGGCAGCATGTTCCCCGACCGGGTCGTGGAGATCCTGGGCGGCGACTGGGACATCGGCCGCCCGGTGCGGCCGGTCATCCGCCCGGGCGGCTACGCCACCCACGACTCGAAGATGTACACCGACTCGGGACCGTTCGGCGTCCGGGCGCCGATGGACACCTACCCGGCCCTGCGCCCCGCGCTCACGCTCTGGTCGTACGTGGTCTCCCGCCCGGAACCCGACCTGGCCCTGCTCGGCTTCGGCAAGCGCGACGGCTCATACGACGTCGACCTGCCGATGCCCGAGGTGCTCCGCCGCGGCGGCGAGATGCATGACATCGCCGGCCAACTCAAGGTGTTCGAACTCAACGACCAGCACGCGTTCGTGCGCATCACCCCGGGCTTCGACCTCAGAGTCGGCGACCAGGTGGGATGCGGGATCAGCCACCCCTGCACCTCGTTCGAACGCTGGCGCGCCATGCCGATCACCGACGACGACCACAACATCGTCGGCGCAGTCCGGACGTTCTTCTAGGACGCCTCGGATTCAGGCGAAGACAGTCGGGCGCAGGCCGGCGATGTCGTCGTCGAGGGGGAAGAACGGGCGCCGCATCCGCTCGAAGGGCAATGAACGGATCGAGGCGGGCGTGGGGCCCGGGGAGTCGATGACGATCACGGGGGCGTCGGGGTACACCATCCGGTAGTTCATCGGGTTCTTGGCCACGGCGAACTTGGGGGTGAGTGCGTCCACCCCGACCGAGGTGTACTGCTCGCCTGTCCACTCGTAGGTGGGATGGGTGGCGATGACGATCTGCAACCCGCCGGACCGCAGCACCGCCGTCGGACCCATCTCGCCGATCACGCCCTCCCAGATGCCGCCCTCGTAGACGAAATCGCCGTCGGTGAGCGCCTCCACGGTGCCGGTCACGGTGATCGCCTCGCCCCAGCGTGGATCCAGTTGGTGGCCCAGACGGATTGTCACCTCGGCGCCGATACCTGCGGCGCGGCAGTGGGCGGCCGCCCCGGGGTCCACCACCGGGGCGACGGACGCCGCATCCGGCGCGTACTGCAGCAGCGCGGCGATGCAGGCCACGCTGTCGCCGGCGGCGCCGCCCCCGCAGGCGTCGGCGGTCTCCATCAGCACGATCGGCCGGTCGTCGATCGCCAGACCTTGCCGGACGGCCTCGGCGGGGCTCGACATGGCCGGCTCGAACTCGTGGCGCCGCTGCCAGTACTCCTCGGCGAGAGCGACAGCTGCCTGCCGGGCGCCGGCGGCGTCGCCGTCGGCGATGACGAGCCCGCCACTGCCCATACCGGGGCGGTCGATGAAGGGATGGACCAGGAACATGCTGGTGGACAGCACATCAGGGAGTTCCTCCAGCGCCTTGGCCTTGCGCATCATGTCGGCGAACGGGCCATCACCCTCGGTGGAGCCGTTCACGGCGCCCGTCAGCACCGGCACCTTGGCCATCACCATCGTCGGACGCGCCGCGCCGACGGCGGCATCCACGAGGAGCGAGGCGCCGCGCCGGCCGGTGGTGTAGGCGTCGCGGTGGGGGTAGGTCTCCCAGGCGACCAGCCCGTCGGCGTTGGTGACCATTTCCTCGGTGACGTGGGCGTGGAGGTCGAGAGTGGCAACGATCGGGACGTCGGCACCGACGAGGGAGCGGGCGCGCGCCAGCAGGTCGCCCTCGATGTCGTGCACCGTCTCGGAGACAGCGGCACCGTGCAGCGCCAGCAGGACCGCGTCCACGGGGACCACCGCCTCCAGCGCCGCCAGGAGATCGCGGCGCAGCGTCTCGTAGCACTCGTCCGTCAGGGGACCGCCCGGGCTCGTCGAGGCGAACAGCAGTGGCGCCGGCCTTGCCTCACGCTCGGCCAAGACCTCCAGCATCCCGCCCATCACACCCCCGGCGACCTCCAGAACGTCGTCGCCGTAGCGGAGCTCGAAGCGCTCGAAGGCGGCGACGTCGATCGGCCGGCCGCCGAAGTCGTTGCATTCGGTCAGGATCCCCCCGACAGCCACGCGTGGTCCGGTCATGTGCGGGTCTCCTCTCGTTCGGGTCCTGTCTCAGTGGCGGCCACGTCGATCGGCTGACCACCACCGAGGGTCCTGGCACTCGGTCAGGATCCCGCCGACAGCCACGCGTGGTGAGGGCATGTTCCGGCCTCCTCTCCTCTGGCCCGCCGGCAGTCAGTCCAGGGCGTAGGCCCGGCAGGCGGACCGCCAGCGCAGGTCCTGCACCGCCTCGGCGTCCAGCGGGGCGACGAGCGCCTCGAAGGCCTCGACTTGGCGCCGGTAGCCGCCGCCGACGTTGCAGACGGGCCAGTCGCTGCCGAACATGAGGCGCCCGGAACCGAACGACTCGAGGGCCACATCGAAGGCGCCTCGCAGGTCGTCGGGCGTCCAGTCGGCGTGCGGCGTGACGTTGTGCAGGCCCGAGACCTTGGCGAACACGTTCGGGAAGCTCGCCGCCGCGCCCATCAACTCCACCCAGCGGGGGTAGTCGTCGGCGCCGATGGGTGGCTTGTTCAGGTGGTCGATCACGATGCGAAGGTCGCCGACCGCGCCGGCCAGGGTGGGCACGTGCTCGAGGTGGCGTAGCTGCACCCCCACGAAGTCGTAGGCCATCCCGTGCTCGGCCAGCACGCTCAGGCTCGTGATGACCGCGGGTTGCAGCACCCAGTCGGGGTCGGGTTCGTCGTGGATCAGGTGACGGATCCCCACGACCGGCCCCGCCGACTGCAGCCCGTCGAGCGCGGCCGGTGCATTGTCCGGGTCCAGCAGGTCGAACCAGCCGACCACCGCCATGACTCGATTGTCCGCTGCCTCCACCGTGAGCATCGCCGCAGTGTCGCCGAAGCTGTTCTCGGCCTGTACGAGGATGGCCTCGGTCACACCGGTCGCTTCTATGTGCTCCCGCGCCTCGTCGACGAGGAACGTCCGGCGGAGTTGGTGGAACACCGGCGGCAGGTCGGCGTCCAGCCAGGCGTACCCGCACTGGTCTAGGTCCCACTGGTGGAGGTGGGTGTCGATGAGTCGGGCAGTGGCTTCAGGCATGGTCTCGGCCTCCGCATGATGTTCGTCGAGGATGGCGTTCACGGGCTCGAGCGGTGCGACGCGCCGCCCGCTGCCGGCAGGCGATGGGCTGTGCACGGCTCTCCCTCACTTCGTGGCGCCCGCGGTGAGGCCGCGGACGAAGTGCCTCTGCAGCAGCAGGTAGAACACCAGCACCGGGATCGACACGAAGAGCATGTAGCTGAAGAGCTGCCCGTAGTTCACGTCGAACTGCCCGACCGACCGGAACAACCCCACGGTGACCGTGTTGCCCTGCAGCGGACCGAGCAGCACCAGCGGGGGCAGGAACTCGTTCCACACCCACACCCCGCAGATCACCAGGACGCTCGCCGTGGCCGGCCGCAGCAGCGGCAGGATCACCGACCAGTAGATGGATGCCAGGGAGGCCCCGTCTATCGAGGCCGCTTCGGCCAGTTCCCTCGGGATGGACCGCATGAAACCGCGGTACACGAGCACCGCGAACGGGGCGTAGTAGGCGCACAGGAACAGGATGAGTCCCGGGAAGCTGTTCTCCAGCCCGATGTACTTCAGCACCCGGAACACGGGGATCAGGATCACCGGCGTCGGCAGGATCAGACCGAAGAGGATGACGGCGCCGACGGCGTTGCTGATCCAGCTGTTGGACATGTGCAGGGCGAACGCCAGCATCGAGGAGACAACCATGATGAGGGCGATCGTCGAGCCCGTGATGAGCAGCGAGTTGACGAGACCACCGCTCACGTCCCCGACACTGAGGACCCCCGACATGCCGTCCAGCGTCGGACCGATCGGCGGCTTGGCCGGGGACCGCAGGATCTCGGGGTCGGTCTTGAAGGCGTTGGCGATCACCAGGTACAGGGGGAACAGGAAGATCGCCGAGACGACGATCGCCAGCAGTGCCCGGAGCTGGCGCATCACAACTCCACCTCGCGGCGACGCAGCACCCGGAGCGAGATGACCGTCGTCGCTGCGGTGATCACCAGCAGCAGGACCGCCATCGCCGATGCCAGGCCGGCGCGGTTCTGGGTGAACCCGGCTCGGATGATCGCCAAGCCCACGGTCTCCGAGGAGCGGCCCGGCCCACCGCCCGTCAGCGCCACCACGTGGTCGTACAGCTTGAGGGCGGAGATCAGCGAGATCAGCGTGGTGATGGTCACCGCGGGCGCCACCAGGGGCCACGTGATGAGACGGAACCGCAGATACCCCGACGCTCCGTCGATGCTGGCGGCCTCGTAGAGATCGGTGGGGATCGCCCGCAGGGCGGCCACGTAGAGGACAGTGGCGAAGGCGACGAGCTGCCACGCCAGTGCCAGCCCCACCGATACGACGGCGAGATTGGGCGAACTGATCCACTCCGGACCGGGGATTCCGATCGCCTCGAGAGCATTGTTGAGCGAGCCGTCGTTGGCCAGCGTCCAGCGGAAGGTCAGGCCCACGACGAGGGGGCTGAGGACGAACGGCGCGAACAGGATGATGCGCAACGTCGTGTAGAGCCGCGACCCTGCGTCCAGCAGCACCGCGAAGAGCAGCCCCAGGGCGTTGGGGACGACAACCGAGGCGGCCGCGATCAGGAGGGTGACGTAGAGGGCGTGGCGGAAATCGCCGCTCTCCCAGAGCTTGGCGTAGTTGCTGAAGCCCACCCACGAGATCTCGTCCCGCAGGAAGTTCACGTCGTTGAGGCTGTAGTGAACGGTGATGCCGATGGGCGCCACCACCAGCGCTGCGAACAGCGCCGCGGTGGGCGCGCCCATCGCCATCAACCCGAAGCTGCGCCGCCCCGCGCCGGGCGGCCGGCGGGGCCCCCCCCCCCGGCCGCCGGGGGGGCGCCCCGCGCGCCCCCCCCCCGGCCGGCGGGCGCGCCGGGGCGCGGGGGTGAAGTTGGGTGGTTTTGCATGAGAGGTCGTCCCAGGCGTCCTGGAGGGCCTGCGCGGCCTCCTCCGCCGACCGGCCGGCCAGCATCTCCTGTGCCTGGATCCACAGCTCGTTCTGCATGCCCGCCACGAGAGCGTCGTCGCCGACCTCGAAGGTGTAGAAGGCGACCTGTTTCGCCGACTGGTCGGCGAGGATCTCGATGACCTCGGTGATCAGCGGGTGCAACTCCACGTCGTCGGGAAGCACGAACAGCTTGTTGTTGGCGATGTGCGCGTCACGGATCAGGTCGTCGAGGTTCGTCTCGACGTTCGTGGCGAACTCCACCGAGAACAGCCGCGCCGACTCCGGGTCGGGCGTCGCTGCCGAGATGGCGGGGCCGCCGGACGTGTAGGTGGCGAGCACATTTGCGCCGCCGAGGGTGGGCATCGGGAAGATGCCGATCTCGAACGGGTGGTCCATGGGCACCGCTCCGGCGAAGAAACTGCCCATCGGGTACATCGCCGCGGCGCCGTCGAGGAACGTCTGCTGCAGATCGGCGTAGCCGAGGTTCAACTCCTCGCCGGTGAGCCAGCCGGCTGCGACCAGCTGCTCGTACGGCCGCAGTGACTCAACGAAGATCGGATCGGTGAAGCTGGCCTCACCTGTGTGCAGCTTCTGGTTGAACGTCGGGTCCACGCCCGTCACGTTGAGCGAGGCCAGGTTCATGATCGGCCAGCCCGCGGCCCAGGCGTCGCCCCCGGCGCCACCGATCACAAACGGGGTCTCACCCGATGCAGCGATCGCCAGGGCCGCGTTGATGAACTCGTCCCAGGTCTCCGGCTCGGAGGTGATG